>JALYUA010000016.1 GCA_030854005.1 Acidobacteriota bacterium | reverse complement strand
GTCCCTCGCGGACGCGACCGGCGCGCCGGGCGGACGAACCGGAGCAGGCGGTTTCGCGGGCGGCGCGCCGGGCAGCAACGCGCTCCTGGAGTTCAACGCCGACGGCTCCCTGGTCGCGATCGTCCTTTCCAACGAAGATCCGCCCATGGCGGTGAAGACCGGCAGCCGCCTCGCGCAATGGATGGGGATGAAGTCCGCCAGATGAGGCGCCCGAATCTTCCGCTCCCTCCGCTCCCTCTCCCCGCGCGCCGGGGGAGAGGGCCGGGGTGAGGGGCGATGAAAAAGCACCGCAGCTGAAATCGAGGGACGGGACCCCTCCGCGTTCGACGCTAGTGCCCGGCATTCTCCAGCACCATCGCGTGGCCGAGCGCGCCGGCGGCGCAGACGGTCAAAAGCCCGAACTGCTTGCCCGATCGGACGAGCTCGTTGGCCAGAGTCGTGACGATCCGCGCTCCCGTCGCCGCGAAGGGGTGGCCGATCGCGATCGAGCCCCCGTACATGTTCAGGATCATCGGATCGACTTCGCCGAGCGGCTCCGCGCGTCCGAGCTTCTCGCGCGCGAACGCGGCCGACGCAAACGCCTGGAGATTGGACATAACCTGCGCGGCGAACGCCTCGTGCATTTCGACGCGGCCCATGTCCGACAGCCGAAGGCCCGCGCGGTCGAGCGCGATCGGCGCCGCGTAGGCGGGACCCTGCAGGAGCTGGTCTGACGGGTCGAGCGCCGAATACGCCCACGACCGCAGGAACGCCAGCGGGCGCCGTCCTTCGGCCTTCGCCCGAGATTCCGACATGAGCAGAACCGCGGACGCGCCGTCGGTCAGCGGCGACGAGTTCGCCGCCGTAACGCTGCCGTACTCCCTGTCGAACACGGGCTTCAACTTCGCCATCTGCTCGAGGGAGCTGTCACGGCGAATGTTGTTGTCGGTCGTCTCCATTCCCTCGTACTTCGGCGGGATCGGCACGGGGAATGTCTCCGCCGCCAGCACCCCCGCATCCCAGCCCGCCGCGGCCCGCTGATGGCTGCGCAGCGCGAGCTCGTCCTGCGAAGCCCGCGAGATCCCGTTCTCCTTGGCCATCTTTTCGGCGGACTGGCCCATCGAGAGGCCCGTCGTGTATTCCGCGATCGAGGGAGGATTGGGAGCAAGCTCCGCGAGGCGAAACCCGGCGAAGACTCTCGCCTTCGCGCCGGCGGACTTCGACTTCGAAAGACGCATCAGGCGGCGCGTGAACTTTCTCGAAAACAGGACAGGGATGTCGGAGAGGCATTCCGATCCCCCGGCGATCACGACGTCGGCGAGCCCCAGCGCGATCCGTTCCGCGGCGTCCGTGATCGCGCGATTCGAGGAGGCACAGGCCATCACGACGGATGACGCCGTCACGTGCATGGGCAGCCCCGCCTCGAAGACCACCTCGCGGGCGATGTTGGGCCGGGCCACCGACGGGATCACCGTCCCATAGACGAGCTCCTGCACGAGGTTCCCGTCGAGATCCTGGCGCGCTACGAGCTCCTTGACGGCCATGCCGCCGAGCTCGACCGCCGTCAGGTCGTCAAACGAGGTGCCGGAGCGGGCAAACGGCGTGCGGACGCCGGCGACGAGCGCGACGCGGCGCGGGGAAGAAGCGAAGTGAGCCATCGGCGGAGACTACAGCCCGAAGCTGTCAGCTGTCAGCTCTCAGCCTTCACCTTGGATGTTGACTCCTCGTCGAGCGGCGGACTTATCCCCTATCCCCAACGGTCAGGCACCGCGATTGGCCGCCGTGGTCCCGCCCCCGCGGGCGAGACATCGAGGAAGAGGCCCTGACCCTGAACGGGCTGACAGCTGAAAGCTGACAGCTGAGAGCTATATCGCTTCCGGCAGCTTCGACAGCATCCTCGCGGCCTGGCGCCACTCCCGACGGGCGAGCCCGATGGACGCCTTGTACTCGCGAAACGCCGCGTCGAGGCTTCGGGCGAGCTCGGAGGATCTCCGCCGGCCCCGTACGACCATCTCGCGGCGCCGTTCGTCCATCTCGTGCCAGAGAGCGGCCGCCCGGTCGAGCGCGTGGTGCGCCTTCTCCATGCGCAGCCGCACCGCAACGCCGATCTCCGTCGGCGCGGAAAGGAGCCTCTCTTCGGCTCTGACGAGGTTCATCCGAAGGCGGGACTTCTCGATGACCGCGCGGGGCGTCGCCTTCAGATCGCGCGCGAGCCCGACGACATGCAACGACGCGATGAGCCACTTCGTCGGATCCCACTGCCACCACCGCACGCCGTTGCGGAAGTCCGCCGGAAACTTGTGGTGGAAGTTGTGGTACCCCTCGCCGTTCGTGAAGAACGCGAGAAGGCCGTTGTCCCGCGCCGAGTTTTCCTCGGTGTACGGGCGTGTTCCGTAGAGGTGGGCGACGGAGTTCACGAGAAACGTCGTGTGGTGGATGAGGGCGATCCGGAGAAAGCCGCCCCAGAGGAGTCCCGCGAGCGGGCTTCCAAACAGCGCGCCGATGGCCGTCGGGATTCCGAGACCCGCGATGATCCCGATCACGTGCGACCACCGATACTGCCAGATCACCATGCGGTTGCCGGCGAGGTCGGGCACGTTGTCGTACGAGCGCTCCGAAGGCTCCTTGTAGAAGAGCCAGAAGATGTGCGCGGAAAGGCCGCCGCGGCGAATGCTGTACGGATCCCACTCCTTGTCGACGTACCGGTGATGGTCGCGATGATCCGCTGACCATTTCAGGACGGAGTTCTGAAGCGCCATCGCGCCGAAGAACAGGTAGAACGCCTGAAGAGCGGGGTGCGCCGTGTAGCTCTTGTGCGAGAAGCAGCGGTGATACCCCGCGGTGACGGAAAAGCTCACGACGGAGAAGAGGACGAAGAGCAGAGCGGGCTGCCACCACTGCACGCCGTTCTTCCAGGCATACAGGGCGGTGCCCACCACGCCGATGACCGGCGTGAGCGATAAGAAGAGAATATTGATCCAATCCTTCTGCCTGGGTTGCGCGTCCATGGTTTTCTCCGGGGTACCGCCGCCGTCCGGCGCGGCACGGGTGGGGTCGCGTTTTTCTGAGATCTCAAGGATACCACGCCACGGGGTCGTTCCGAAGCCCCGCACCCGCCGGCGTTGCGGTCATCATGCCGTCCGCCTGCCAGACCCCAACGCACGCGTGCGCCGGCTTCTTCCTCCGATATCCTTTTACGATGAAAAAGACTCCGACGATCGTTTCTGCGGTGGCGTTCTGGATCTCCGCCGTCCTCCTCGCGGCACAATCGAGCCCGGTGAAGACCTCGGTGGCTCCCGATCTGGAGCAGCGGCTCGCGCGGTGGAAGTCGGTCGATCTGCCGTTTCGCTCCGAGTCGCTCTCGGCGCGCGAACGCCAGCTGGTCGAAAAGCTCGTCGCGGCCAGCCGCGAGATCGAGAACATCTACTGGCGGCAGGTGGACCCGCAAGGGATGGCTCTCTACCAGTCGCTCGCCGCCGCGACGGCGCCCGCCGACGCCGCCCTGCGCCGGTACCTCTGGATCAACGGCGGGCGGTACGACCTCCTCGACGACAACCGTCCCTTCGCGGGCGGCGGCGCGACGCCCCCGGGGCGCGCCCTCTACCCGGCCGGACTGACGCGCGCCGACATCGAGGCCTACGTCAAGGCGCATCCGGCTGAAAAGGCGGCGATCTATGCCGAAAGGACCGTCATCGTCCGCGACGGCGATCGCCTGAAGGCCATTCCGTACCACGTGCAGTACAAGCCGTGGCTCGACCGGGCGGCTGCCCGCCTGCGGGAAGCGGCGGATCTTTCGGCGGAACCGGCGTTCGCGAAATTTCTGCGGCTCCGCGCGAAGGCCCTCCTCACGGACGACTACTACGAGAGCGACCTCGCCTGGCTCGATCTCGTCGACCCGAAGTTCGACATCATCTTCGCCCCGTACGAAACGTACCTGGACGACCTTCTCGGCGTGAAGACTTCGTACGGCGCGGCGGTCATGGTCCGCAACGATGGCGAGAGCCGCAAGCTCGCGCTGTTTCAGAAATACGTCAGCGACATCCAGGATGCCCTGCCTCTCGCCCCCGAGGACCGCCCTTCCAAGCGAGGTCACCTCGCGCCGATGGAGGTCATGGACACCCCGTTCCGCGCCGGCGACCTGCGGCACGGATATCAGGCCGTCGCCGACAATCTCCCGAACGATCCGCGCATCCACGAATTGAAGGGGAGCAAGCGGATCTTCTTCAAGAACTACATGGACGCCCGCGTGAACGAGGTGATCATCCCCGTCTCCCGCGTGCTGCTCCGGGAAGACCAGGCGGCCAAGGTGACGGGCGAGGGCTACCTGGTCGGGACGTTGATGCACGAGATCAGCCACGGGATCGGGCCGGCGTTCACGCGCCAGAACGGTCAGAAGAGGGACATTCGCGAAGCCATCGGGCCCGCGTTTTCGGGCCTCGAAGAGGCGAAGGCGGATGTGGGCGGCCTCTTCGGTCTCGACTGGCTGATCCGCCATGAAGCCCTGCCGAAGGAGCGCGCCGAGGAGTATTACGCCTCTTACGTCGGCGGGATCTTCCGCACGATCCGCTTCGGGACGGGGGAAGCGCACGCGCGCGCCGAGATGATGGAGTTCAATTTCCTGTCCGAGAAAGGCGCGATCGCGCGAGACCCGCAGTCCGGCCGCTACGTGATCGACTTCGCGAGAATGCCGGTGGCCATCGCGGCCCTGGCGAAGGAGCTTCTCGAGATCGAGGCGACGGGCGACCGCGCTCGAGCGGAAGCCTGGTTCAAGAAATACGAGGCGATGCCCCCCGAGCTCGCCGAAGCCCTGAAGGGAACCTCCGCCATCCCGGTCGACTTCGATCCGCGCGGGAGTTTTCCCGAAGGCGTTAAGTGATTTCGGGGCGCCCGTAGAGCGTTCAGCGTTCGAGCGTTGAGCGTCCGGAGGGGAACGGCCGGACGTCAGGGAGCGGCCGGGCGCGGGGGCGGAAGTGTTTGCACTCTCGATGACCGTTCTCGTTGACCGCGGAGTACCGCGGGCGTCTCGCTCCCCTTGGTCGCTCGGCTCCCGGCTTCTGCGGCTCCCGGCTTTTCGTCCGCCTCCCGCCTACCGCCTTTCGCCTCCCGACGCCGTGCGTTCCAGCTCCATGACCACGCGGTCGAGCTCTTCCACCAGAGGAGAGGGTCCGGCCTCCTGGAGGCGGGCCGTCACCGCCCGGTAATACCAGAGCGTCTCGTGGCGCGGCGCCGCGAAGCGGTCCCAGACGCGATCGCCTTCCCGCCTCCAGTCGCTCAGGACGGAGCGGGCGTTGTGGAGCTTGTCGGCCGCGCAGACGAGCAGGACCGAAGGGGAAGCGTCGCGCAGCCGCTCGATGAACCGCTCTTTTCTCGGCCGCCAGGCGGGCTTCGGGGTCTCGTCGGAATCGGTGCATCCGTCCACGATGTCCGCGACGCGGGCGCCGAACCGGCGCCGGATCTCGTCCGCCGTCGGCCGGCCGCCGCAGTCCTCGACCGCGTCGTGGAGAAGGGCGGCAATCGCCTCGTCCTCTTCTCCCCCGTTCTCGAGAACCAGCGCACAGACCGAGAGCAGGTGCGCCACGTAGGGAGTGTCCGACCCCTTCCTCCGCTGATGGCCGTGGAGGTCGCTCGCCCAGGCCACCGCGTCGCTGAATCGATGCGAGAGGGGCGGCCTGGCCTCGGCCCTTCGCTCCACAGTTTCCACGAAGATCATGGCTTCCTTGTAACAGAGAGCCCGGCCCGTTGCTTCCGGCCTGGCGGGTTTCCTCGCAGGGCTGGCACCGTCTTTGCGCCGCCATTGGCCGCAACGGCGGACCCTCGAAAGGAGCAGGGAATGGCGACGAGGACGGGCGGAAAAGGGATCGGAGGTCGGAGAAGGAGAGAGGCGAAACGGCCTGGGCCCCCTGCCCGCGGGCGCGGATCGAACAACGTGCGGTACGGAGTCGTGGGGCTCGGCTGGTTCGCGCAGGTGGCGATCCTGCCCGCGTTCGCGCATGCGGGACGCAACTCGGAGCTCGTCGCGCTCTTCTCGGACGACCCCGAAAAGTTGAGGAAGCTCGGGCGCAAGTACCGGATAGACCGGGAACACCTGTACGCCTACGACCGGTACGACGAGGCCCTGCGGTCCGGCGCGATCGACGCGGTTTACATCGCCGTGCCGAACCATCTCCACAAGGACTACACGATCCGCGCGGCACGGGCGGGCGTTCACGTCCTGTGCGAAAAGCCGATGGCGGTCACCGAAAGGGACTGCGAGGCGATGATCCGCGCCTGCGCGGACAACGGCGTCAAGCTGATGATCGCGTACCGCCTCCACTTCGAAAGAGCGAATCTCGAGGCGGTCGAGCTCGTGCAGTCGGGCAAGCTCGGCGAGCCGCGGATCTACAACTCGGTGTTCTGCAACGACGTCTCCGACCCCGACAACATCCGCCTGAATCCGGTCGACGAAGGCGGCGGCACTCTCTACGACATCGGGATCTACTGCCTGAACGCCGCCCGGTACCTCTTCCGCAGCGAGCCGGAAGAAGTCCTGGCGATGTCGGCGCGGAACAGCGATCCGCGCTTCCGGAAGATCGACGAGATGACGAGCGCCGTCCTGAGGTTTCCGGGTGAGCGGCTGGCGGCTTTCACGTCGAGCTTCGGCGCGGCCTCGTCCCATCACTACGACGTCTTCGGCACGAAGGGCAGCCTCCGTGTCGAGCCCGCCTTCGAATTCGCCGAAGGGATGTCGCACCGCGTGAAGATCGGAGAAAAGACCCGCGAGAAGAAGTTTCAGAAGCGCGATCAGGTGGCGCCGGAGATCATCACGTTTTCCGAATGCGTCACGACGGGGCGCGATCCGGAGCCCTCGGGCCGCGAAGGCCTTGCCGACGTCCGCGTGATCCGGGCGCTCTACCGCTCGGCGAAGACGGGCCGACCCGTGAAGCTCGCTCCTTTCTCCAAGCCCGTGCGGCCGGGCCTCGAGCAGGAAATCCGCCGCCCCCCGGTGGGCCATCAGGAGCTCGTCGAAGTGGACGAGCCCTCGGGGGAATGAGGGTCGCGCGCCGGGACCGGGGGCAGGCGCCGGCAAGACCTGTTCCCGCTTAAATGAAGTCCCTTCTGTCGCGCTGGCTCAAGGTCCTCGCTGAAACCTGGAAGGCCTGGAAGGAACATCGATCGCTGACGGAAAGCGCGGCGCTCTCCTTCTACACTCTTTTCTCGCTCGCGCCGGTCCTCGTCGTCATAATCGCGGTGGCCAGCGCCGTCTTCGGCGAAGACGCGGTGCGCGGCCAGGTGGTGCGTCAGCTCGGCAGCGTCATGGGAGCCGAGCAGGCAGAGATGATTCAGACCATCCTGCGGCGCGTCGCCCGGGACGAGAAGCGGGGGCTCGCGGCGGTCCTCGCCGGTGTCTCGGTTCTCGCGGGGGCGACCGCCCTGCTCATCCAGCTCCAGAGCTCCTTGAACCGGGTGTGGGACGTCGCTCCGCAGAAAGGGCACGTCCTCCGGACGCTGCTCAAAAAACGGCTCGTCTCCTTAGCGGTCCTCCTCGGGCTCGGGTTTCTCCTGCTCGTCTCACTCGCTCTGTCCGCCGCCATCGGGGCCCTTCAGGACTGGGTGAGTCTGCACTACGACCTGTCGCCCGCGACGCTCCAGTCGCTGAACGTTTTCATGAGCCTGATCATCTTTTCCGCCCTGTTCGCGATGATCTACCGCATCCTGCCCGATCGCGAGCTGGCCTGGAAGGACGTAGGTCTCGGCGCCGTGATGGCGTCGATCGCGTTTCAGGTCGGGAAGTGGTTTTTCGAGCTGTACGTCGGGCGTACCGCCGTCGCTTCCCCTTACGGCACGGCGGGCGCTCTCGTCGTCATTTTGCTCTGGGTGTACTACGCCACTTCGATCCTTCTCCTCGGCGCCGAGTTCACTCGCGCCCACTCGAAAATCGTTCTGGGCTCCCGCCCTGATACGTCGCGTGGCGCCATGAAGGTGAGCGAAGGGCACGAAGAGGTTGCGGACAAATCCGCATGAGCCGCGCCGTCGTCCGGCAGGCTGGCGGCTGCCGAGGCCCGGTCCTCACCGCCGAACAGGCCCTCCACACCGAGCCACCTCTCAGGTCCTGGCCTCGACTCGTTCTCTCACGTTCGAACGTCCTCCCCCGGCAGTCGGCACGTTACGACCATCCCCCCGCCCGGGCGCCGCTCGAGGCGCAGGGTTCCGCCGTGCGCGTGCACGATCTCCGTGCAGAGAGGGAGGCCGAGACCGCTTCCCGTCTGCTTGGACGAGTAGAACGGGAGGAGCGCCTTCTTCATCGTCTCTTCGTCCATCCCGGATCCGCGATCGACGACCTGTAGCTTCCACGATCCGTCGCGTGAGCGCTCGACGGAAACCCCGATCTCGCCCGCGGGGCCGCCCGATTCCGCCGCGTTCTTCAACAGGTTGATCAGGACCTGCTGCATCTGTCCGGCGTCCAGGCGCGCGCGTTCTTCCGGAATCGTCCCGATCTGCCGGAAGGGGAACAGGCCTCCCACCGCGTCGAACAGG
>JALYUA010000004.1 GCA_030854005.1 Acidobacteriota bacterium | reverse complement strand
GGACGAATCTCGCCAACTGGCTGCAGTTCGACACGTACCCGAGGACCGCCGCCGGGCTGCTGCTCTGCTACACGGCCGCGATTCCGTGGTTCTGGAACACGCTCCTGGCCGACCTGGCCGGGACCGCGGCGCTCTTCGGCCTCGATGCTCTCTCCCGCCGCGCCTCGCGGAGCGCGCTGAGAACCGCGGCGCTTCTCCTCCTGACGCTCGGTTTCGGCGCGACCGTCCAGGGCCAGACCCCGGGGCCTGCGCCCGCGCCGGTGTCGGAGGCCGTCGTCGTGACGGCGACGGCTGTCCCCGAAGATCGCGCGCACGTGGGCACGGCCGCGACGGTGGTCCTGCGCGAAGACATCGAGAGAAACGGCTGGAGGACGGTTTCCGACGCGCTGCGTTCCGTGCCGGGCGTGGACGTGATCGGCTCGGGCGGTCCCGGCTCGCAGACCTCGGTCTTTCTCCGCGGGGGGAACTCGACGCATGCGCTCGTGCTCGTCGATGGCGTGCGCGTCAACTCGCCATTCTTCTCAGGGTACGACTTCGCCCTGCAGAGCACGGAGAACGTGGAGCGGATCGAGATCGTGCGAGGCCCGTTCTCCGCGCTCTACGGATCCGACGCTCTCGGCGGCGTGATCCAGATCTTCACGCGGCCGGCGACGGGCAGGCTCTCGGGACGGGTCACCGCCGAAGCGGGGAACGCGAAGCAGAGAGAAGAAACCGCGTTCGCCACGGGGGGCTCCGGTCCCTGGAGCGTCGCGGCGAGCCTTCGGGACCACCGTTCCGACGGAGACCGCGCCAATGACGACTGGCGGGAGCGGTCGGGCTCGATCCGCGTGGAGGGCCGTTTCGCGGACGACGTCCACGTCGCGCTCGAAGGGGCGATCTCCGACGGAGAGCTCGGCCTCCCCGGCGCGGTCGGAGCGGAGTCACCGCAGGACCGCTACCATCCCCGCGAGGAGCGCATCTCGCTTCCCGCGACGTTTCACCCCGCGGAGGGCCACACGGCGGCGGTCACGCTCGGCTGGGCCGCCTCTCGCCCCTCCTACGACACGCCTGGATTTCATTCGGACACGAACGCCCGCGCGCTCTCGGGCCGCGTCGCCGACACCTTCGTCGCCGGAGCCCACACGGTGACCGGATTCGGAGGCTGGGAGCGTTGGACCGTCGACGACACGTCGAATTTCGGATCGAACCTCGACGGGGCGCGCGCGACGCTCTGGCACCTGGGCGCCGAGGACTCGATCCGGCTGGGGCCGGCGATCGTGACCGCCGGGCTGCGCTACGACCGGCATTCGCAGTATGGAAATGCCTGGAGCCCGCGCGCGACGATCGCGTGGCGCGCCGGCGACTGGAAGCTGCGCGCATCGGGCGGAACCGGATTCCGGGCGCCGTCCGTAGGCGAGCTCTACTATCCGTTCTCGGGAAATCCGGCGCTTGCGCCGGAGCGCTCGACTTCCTTCGACGCGGGAGTCGAGAGATCCGTCGGGTCGGGCCACGTGGAGGTGTCGCTCTTCTGGAACGACTTTCGGCATCTGATCGTCTACGACTTTTCGCGGTTTCAGAACTTCAACGTGGGGCGCGCACGCACGCGCGGAGTGGAAGTCGCGTGGCGGCAGCCCCTCGCGAGCGGTCTCGCGGCAGACGTGAGTTACCGGTACCTCGACGCCCGCGATCGGGAGACCGGCCTTCTCCTCATCCGGCGCGCGCGCAACTCCGCGGCGGTGGGGGTGACGGTCGAGCCGATTCCCGGACTCGATCTCTCGCCCCGCGCGGCCCTCGTCGGACCACGCGCCGATTTCGACGCGCTCACCCGCGATCGCATCCAGGACCCGGGGTACGTGCGGATCGATTTCTTTGCGCGGTACCGCCTTGGACTCTTTGCGCCGTACGTGCGGATGGAGAATCTGGCCGACAGGTCGTATGCGGAGGTCGACGGGTATCCGGCTCCGGGTCGCCGCTGGGCGGGAGGTCTGGAGGTTCGTTTCTAGGCTTCGGCCGCGGTTCGCGGCAGACGGGACGAAAAGATGCCCAGGATTACACGCGTCTACACCCGCACGGGAGACGACGGGACGACGAGTCTCGGTGACGGAGGGAGGGTGCCGAAGGAGTCTCCTCGGATCGAGGCCTACGGCACGGTCGACGAGCTGAACAGCGTGATCGGCGTCGCGCTCGCCTCGGGGCTCGATCCCGCGGTCGCGGCGCCGCTCGCCCGCGTTCAGAACGAGCTCTTCCACCTCGGGGCCGATCTCTGCGTCCGCGAAGAGGAGAAGGAGGAGCGGCCGGTGCCTCGGATCGAGGACCGGCATGTCGCGGCGCTCGAGGCGCTGATGGACCGGCTCTCGGAACAGCTTCCGGCTCTCGAAAACTTCGTGCTGCCCGGCGGTTCCCCCGGCGCGGCGCAGCTCCACGTCGCCCGGACCGTCTGCCGGCGCGCCGAGCGGCTCGTCGTCGCCCTCTCCCGGGTCGAGTCCGTGGGCCCGGAGACGATCCGCTATTTGAACCGCCTGTCGGACGCCCTGTTCGTTCTCGCGCGCGCCGAAAACGCGCGCAAGGGAAAGCCCGACGTCCTCTGGGACAGCCGGGCGTGACGCGCAGGCGGCCCCGCGCCCTGATTTCCTGGAGCTCCGGCAAAGACAGCGCGTGGGCGCTCCACGAGATGCGGCGCCTCGGCACGGCCGAGGTCGTCGGCCTTCTGACCACGGTCACGAGCGACTACGGCCGCGTTTCGATGCACGGCGTTCGCGAGGAGGTGCTGGCGGCTCAGGCGGAGAGCACCGGTCTTTCTTCGATCGCAGTGCGGATTCCGGCCGGCTGCACGAATGCGGGCTATGAGCACGCCTTTCTGACGGCCGTCGCCGCCGCGCGAGACGACGGTGTCGAGCAGATCGTTTTCGGAGATCTCTTTCTCGAGGACATCCGGGAGTACCGGGAGCGCATCCTCTCCGGCTCGGGAATGGTTCCGGTCTTCCCTCTCTGGGGCCGCGACACGGGCGATCTGGCGCGCGAGATGCTCGACGGGGGCCTGCGCGCCACCGTGGTGTGTGTCGACCCGGAACGGCTTCCGGCCGGTACGGCGGGGCTCGACTGGGACTCCTCGCTCCTGGCGGACCTTCCCGCAGGCGTCGATCCGTGCGGAGAGAATGGGGAGTTCCACACGTGCGCGACCGACGGTCCGATGTTCGCTGGGCCGTTGCCTCTGCGGCGGGGCGAGACCGTGGCCCGCGACGGATTCGTCTTCGCGGATCTCGTCCTGAAAGGCCCGGCACGGCAAGCGTGACCGTTCCGCGTATCGTCTCGCTTCTGCCTTCCGCGACGGAGATCATCTCCGCGCTCGGGTTCGCGGATGCCCTGGTCGGGAGGTCTCATGAGTGCGATTTCCCGCCGGAGGTCGAAGACCTGCCGGTGCTGACGGCGCCTCTCATCGACGCCTCCGGATCGAGCCGAGAGATCCACTCGCGCGTCGAGGCGCGGCTCTCGCAGGGCATTTCGGTCTACAGAGTCGACACGGAGGCGCTTCAGTCCCTCTCGCCCACCCACGTCGTCACGCAGGTCCATTGCGAGGTCTGCGCCGTGAGCCTTTCCGACGTGCGCGGCGCCCTCGGGCCGGATCCCGATCTGCGGCTGGTGGCGCTCGGGGCGAGCACCGTGACGGAGGTTCTCGCCGATATCGAGCGTGTCGCAGCGTCCCTCGACTCCCCGCGGCGGGGGACCTCGCTGACGCGCGCGCTCTCCGCGCGGATGTCCGCGATCGCGACCGAGGCGGCTCTCGCGGCGCGGTGCCCGCGGGTCGCGACGATCGAATGGCTGGCGCCGCCGATGGCCGCCGGCAACTGGATCCCCGAGCTCGTCGAGATGGCCGGCGGCGAGAATCTCTTCGGCCAGGCGGGGCGGCACTCGCCGTGGCTCGCGCCGGATGCCCTGGCCCGTGCAAATCCCGACGTCCTCGTCGTCTTCCCCTGCGGGTTTTCCCTCGAGCGGACGGAAGCGGAGGCAAATCTTCTCCGCGAGATTCCGGGTTTCGAGGACCTCGCTGCCGTCGCGAACGGCTCGGTCTATCTCTGCGACGGCAACCAGTTCTTCAACCGGCCCGGGCCCCGTCTCGTCGAGACGCTCGAGATCCTGGCCGAGATCCTCCACCCGGAACGCTTCTCGTTCGGTTGGGAAGGAATCGGCTGGAAGAGGTGGGGGCGGTCGCTGTCAGCTCTCAGCCGTCAGCTCTCAGCCGGGCGATGAAAGCTGGCGCGAGGCTGGGCGGGAAGGTCTTGCCGGAACGTGATGCTCAACGCTTGACGCTCAACGCTCAACTCAGCTTTTGTCGATCGTGATGTTTTCTTTTCGCCCGCTATTGCCCACGGCGATCATGATCCCGATCCCGATCGCGACCAAGAGCCCGACGCCCACCCAGAAGGTCCCGATAGAGGCGAGGACCCCGGTCTTCCAGAGCGCCAGGAGCGCCCCGACGACCAGAAGGCCGTAGCCGAGGAGATAGAGTCCCATCCACTTCATGCGGTCCTCCATGGCCGGGTGGCCGAGGTTGCGAGGAGCAAGTTCCGGGCCCGGGAGCCTCGGCGGTATTGTACCGACCCGTTCCCCCGAAACCGTCTGATTCGATAGCATCGAGGCACGCGGTACATCGATCGATAAGGAGACCTCTCATGCGAATGCGCTTCTGGGTGCTTTGGATCGCCGGCGCCCTGGCGGCGGCCGGTTGCAGCAGCACAGGGGCGGCTCCGGCGCCCCCCGGCCCGACGAATCCCGGGACCGGAGTTTCGAGCCCGAATCCCAACATTGTTCCGCCGACGACGCCGCCTCCCGCGCCGGCACCGACGGTCCCTCCGTCTGCTTCCGTGCCCGCGGCCGCGCCGCTCGCTCCGGCGCCACCCGTTCCCGCGGATCCTGCCGTGCCGCCTCCCGCCGCCGCCGTGCCGGCACAGCCG
>JALYUA010000039.1 GCA_030854005.1 Acidobacteriota bacterium | reverse complement strand
GGGTCGCACAGCGCGCTCCCTAGATGAGTGATGAGTAGAGGAAAACGCGTCCTCGTCACCGGGGCGACGGGGTTCGTCGGGGCCAACCTAGCGCGCCACCTTCTGGAGCTGGGTCACGAGGTGCATCTGTTCGCTCACCATCAGGACCAGACGTGGCGGATCGATTCGATCCGCGGCCAGGCGCGGGTGTACCCGGGCGATCTGTGCGATCGAGAATCCGTGGACCGGGTCCTCGCGAGCTCCCGGCCCGAGTGGGTCTTTCACTGCGCGGTGTACGGCGCGTACTCGTGGCAGGACTCCGTCGATCGGATGGTGGCGACCAACGTCCTCGGCACGATCCACCTTCTCAAGGCCAGCGCCGCGTCGGGCGTCGAGAGCGTCGTGAACACCGGCTCGTCGTCCGAGTACGGCTACAAGGACCACGCTCCCGAAGAGAGCGAATGGCTCGAGCCCAACAGCGAATACGCGCTCACGAAGGCGTCCGCCACGATGTACAGCCGCTACCTCGCCCAGGCGTCGGGCATGGCGGTTTCGACCCTCCGCCTGTATTCGGTGTACGGCCCCTGGGAGGATCCGGGGCGACTCATCCCCACGATCATCCGTTGCGGCCTCGCCGGGACCCTGCCTCCGCTGGTGAGCCCCGACGTCGCCCGCGACTACGTCTCGGCGCGGGACGTCTGCCGGGCATATCTGCTCGCGGCCGGACGGCCGGCTTCGGCGGAGCGGGGCGCGGTCTACAACGTCGGCACCGGACGGCAGACGACGGTGCGCGAAGTCGTGGAGATCGCGCGGACGGTCTTCGGCCTCTCCTGCGAGCCCGAGTGGGGATCGATGCCCGACCGGAAATGGGACACCACGACCTGGATCGCGGACCCGCGAAGGATCGCCCGGGACCTCGATTGGACGGCGGAGGAGGACTTCGAGTCGGGCTTTCGCCGCATGGTCGACTGGTGCCGGGAAAACTCGTCCGCCCGCACGCTGTCCGCGGCCGCGCGATGAGGCCCGGTCCCGCGAAGCTGTCCGCCGTGATCGCGTGCTACCGGGATGCTCCGGCCGTCCCGATCATGTACGAGCGGCTCCGCAATGTCTTCGAGGGCCTCGGCGTCGACTACGAGATCGTCTTCGTCAACGACGGCAGCCCGGATGACGCACGCGAGGTCTTGAAGGAGCTCGCTTCGCGCGACCCGAGGGTCGTCGTCATCAACCACGCGCGCGCGTTCGGGTCCCAGAACGCGTTCACGAGCGGCATGCGCATCTCGACGGGAGACGCCGTGATCCTGCTCGACGGAGACCTGCAGGATCCGCCCGAGCTGATCCCCGCGTTCTATGCACAGTGGCGCTCGGGCCATGACGTCGTCTACGGCATTCGGACGCGCCGGCAGGCGAGCTGGCTGTGGAACGCCGCGTACAAGTCCTTCTACCGCGCGTTTCGCGCGATGTCGTACGTGAACGTGCCGCTCGACGCGGGGGACTTCGCGCTGATCGACCGGAGAGTGGTGGACGTCTTGAACGACCTGCCCGAGAACAACCGCTTCGTCCGGGGACTGCGCGCCTGGGCGGGTTTCTCGCAAACCGGAGTGCCCTACACCAGGCCGGAGCGTCTGTTCGGGCGCTCGACGAATTCGATCCTGCGAAACATCGGCTGGGCGCGCAAGGCGATCTTCTCCTTCTCGTATGTTCCTCTCGACGTGATCAACGTCCTGGCGTTTGTCATCGTTGTCGTTTCTCTGCTGGCGATCCTGGCCCAGGTGCTCGTTCGGATCTTTGCGCCGCAGCTGGTTCCCATGGGGTTCACCACCCTGATCGTGCTGATGCTCTTCCTCGGCGGCATTCAGCTCCTGAGCCTGAGCATCATCGGCTCGTACCTGATGCACATCTACGACGAAGTGAAACGCCGGCCGCCCTACGTCGTCGAGAGCATCTGGAATGCGCCCGCCCGCCCGGTCCTGCCGCCGAAATGAGCGAGAGCTGGCTGAAGCCCACGCGCTGCGCCATCTGCGGCGGGGAAGGCAACGCCTCCGAGATCTATCCCGCGCGGCTCGAGCGGGAGGACCTGCGACCCGAGATCTTCTCCGCGCGGCGCAAGCCTGACGGGGTCCACTACCGCCTCGTGAAGTGCCAGTCGTGCGGCCTGGTCCGCTCGGATCCGGCCGCGGACGCGCGCCAGATCGCCGAGATTTACGCGGAGAGCGGCTTCGATTACGCGGGCGAAGTGGAAAATCTCACGGCGACCTACGGGCGCTACCTCCGGGACGTCATTGCCCTCGGCGGCGTCCGGGGATCGCTTCTCGAGATCGGATGCGGAAACGGTTTCTTCCTGGAAGAGGCCCTCCGGCAGGGGTTTCGAGACGTCCGCGGGATCGAGCCTTCCGCGGACGCGATACGCCGCGCGTCTCCGGCGATCGCCGCGCGGATCGCGCCGGGAGTATTCCGGCGCGGGACGTTCGAACCGGGGACCTTCGACGTCATCTGCCTCTTCCAGGTTCTCGACCACCTGCCCGACCCGGCGCGCTCTCTCGAAGCGGCGTGCGAAATGCTGAAGCCCGGCGGAATGCTCCTCTGCCTGAACCACGACGTCCAGGCGATGTCGGCGCGAGTCATGGGGGAGAAGAGCCCGATCGTCGACGTCGAGCACACCTTTCTCTTCGGCAAGGACACTCTGAGGCGCCTGCTCGAGTCCTCCGGTTTCCGGATCGAGCGGATCGGGACGGCGTGGAACCGCTGCTCGCTCCGTTACCTGCTTCATCTGATTCCCGTGAGCGACCGGCTGAAAACGCCGTGGATCGGCCTCGCGGATCGCTCCCGCCTCGGGCGTGTTTCAGTCTGGCTTCCGCTCGGAAATCTGTTCGGGATCGCGAGTCGGCCGGCGGCCGTCTCGGGAGGCGCGCGCGGGAACGAGAGGGCGGACGAGGCTTCGCGGAACTCCGTCCTATGATGTCGGGGTCTTGAAAGACTCGCGTTACGCGGCGGCCGGCGTCGACATCGACGCGAAGGCTTCGGCGCTGGCCCGGGCCCGCGACGCGATCCGCTCGACCTTCACGCCCGGCGTCCTCGGCGACGTCGGGGGGTTCGGCGGGCTCTTTCGCCCCGACTTCGGCGCGTTCCGCGAGCCCGTTCTCGTCGCGTCGACGGATGGCGTCGGAACGAAACTGAAGGTCGCCATCCAGACGGGCCGCCACGCCAGCTGCGGTGCCGATCTCGTCAATCATTGCGTCAACGACATCCTGGTGCAGGGCGCGCGCCCTCTCTTCTTTCTCGACTACCTCGCGACGGGGAAGATCTCGCCGGACGTTCTCGCGGAGGTCATCGCCGGAGTCGCGCGCGGATGCCGCGACAACGGAACGGCGCTCCTCGGCGGGGAGACCGCCGAGATGCCGGGGTTCTACGCGGACGGCGAGTACGACCTGGCCGGCACGATCGTGGGGGTCGTGGATCGAGACAAGATCCTCGACGGCTCGAGGGTTCGGGCCGGAGACATCGCCCTGGGGCTGCCATCGGCGGGACTGCACACGAACGGCTATTCGCTCGCGCGAAAAGTGTTCTTCGAGGAGCTGGGCCGCCGGCCGTCGGATCGCCTGAGTCCGAAGAGCCGGGTGTCGATCGCCGACGCCCTCCTCGCGCCGCACCTCTCGTACCGGAAGGCGATGGAGCCGCTTCTCGAGCACGGCCTCGCCCATGCCATGGCGCACATCACCGGCGGGGGCTTCTACGACAACATCCCGCGCGTGCTTCCCGAGGGCGTCGACGTCGTGATCCGCTCGGGCGCCTGGCCCGTGCCGGAGGTATTCGAGGTGGTCGAGCGCGAGGGACGGGTTTCCTTCGAGGAGATGCACCGCGTCTTCAACATGGGCATCGGGATGGTCGTTTTCGTCGATCCTGCGGATCTTCCGCGGGTCATCTCCGCCTGGAAGAAGACCGGCACACCCTGGTTCGCGATCGGGAACGTGAAGGCCGGCGGCGGCCCCCGCGTGGTGGTCGAGCCCGCTCCGGCCTGAGGGAGCTCGAATTTTCCGGGGCGCGCGGAGTCGGTGAGGGCCGTCGAGTTCGTTCGCCGGCGGGTCTTCGAGCGATGAATCGCGCGCGACTGGCGATCCTTCTCTCGGGACGCGGATCCAACTTCGAAGCGATCGCCGACGCGCTTCGAGACGGATCGATCCCTGACGCGGAGATCGTCGCCGTGATCTCCGACAATGCTTCCGCGCGGGGACTCGACGCCGCCCGGCGGCGGGGCCTTCCCGCGTTTCCCGTCGAGCGATCGCGTTTTGCGGGCCGGCGCGAGCACGAATCGGCGATCGAGCGGATCCTGGAAGAAACGGGGCCCGACCTCATC
>JALYUA010000307.1 GCA_030854005.1 Acidobacteriota bacterium | reverse complement strand
CGGGATCAGGCGATCGGCCGCTCGCAGGGGCACCGGGGCGAGCGCCATCAGGCCGGGGAGGGAGGCGAGGAGAGCTAGCTGTCTGTGAGAGTGAATGATCATCCGGGCATCATATGGGTGTGAAGAGGTGAGCGCTCAGCGTTCAGACGTCCGCGAGACGCTGCCTTCTCTGCCGCGAGCCGTTCCCGTCATTCAACTCACAACCGAAAACCGAAAACCGACGGCTCCTAGAACAACGGCTCCGAGATCATCTGCTGGCGGGTCACGAAAATGCACGCAGGACCGGGATCGCGGCCAGCAACGTCGGGCGTTTCGGCGCGTCCGTCTTCCCGCTCACTCGTCGATCACGTCTGGTTCTGGCGGCGGGTCGAGCTTCTCGAGCTTCAGAAAGACGATCGACGGCTGGAGTCCCCTCGACCGGGACGAGCACTGGGAGACGGTGCTGACGGCGCGCCGGACGAGGTCGGAGATGTCGAGCGCCGACTTGAGGCTGGCATTCCCGGGACGGGAGTGGGCGGTCTCATCGCGAAGGCAGTCGAGCGTGCTGAACGATTCTGGCCCGAGAGGAACGACCGCCGTCCGATACCCGGGCATCGACACGACGATGTCCATCTCGGTCGCGCCGGGCGGGACGACGATGGCCCCAGGGGTGGTGATCTTCTGGAGACCGGCGGTCGCCGTCGCGCCGGAGGGGTTCGTGATGACGGGCACTCTCTGCGAGGAGTCGCGCGAACGCGTCGACGCGCACCCGATGAGGAGGAGAGCGCCGAGCGCGCCGGCCGTACCCCCTGCCCGCGACCCGCGGATGAGCACGCCGGGATTTTACGCCTCCGCGCTTCCCGGGCCGCGGGCGACGGCGCCTCAACGCATCTTCAACGCCCGCCGCATCAGGCGGTCGAACGCCCGGTCCGTCAGCACCCGCTTCAAGGGGAAGAGCACTTTCGGCATCCGGCCGACGGCGTACCGGGTCCTGGGGCGTTTCGATTCGATTGCGTCCAGGATGACTTTCGCCACGGCCTCCGGCGGGAGGACTCCGACTTGAAACTCTTTCCTCATCGCGCTCTCGGCGTTGCGGTACACGTCCGCGTAGGGACCCGGCCGGGCGAGAAGCGCCGCCACCCCCGACCGCGCCCGGTCGGTGAACCGGCTCTCGATCGGGCCGGGCTCGACGACCACGATCCTCACCCCGAACGCGGCGACCTCGACGCGCAGGGCGTCCGAGACGGCTTCGAGCGCGTGCTTGGAGGCGCAGTACGGAGACGCGAAAGGGATCGGGATGCGGCCCGCGACCGAGGAGACGTTCACGACGGTGCCGGAGCGCGCCTCCCGCATCGAGGGCAGCACCGCGGAGATCATGGCGATCGAGCCGAACAGGTTGACGTCGAACTGCGCCCGCCACTCCGCGATCACGACGTCCTCGACCGCGCCGTAGCGGCCGAAACCCGCGTTGTTCACCAGCGCGTCGATGCGTCCCTCTTGCGAGAGCGCCGCCGAAACGGCCGCGGCGATGGACCCGGCGTCCGTCACATCCAGGGGAAGCGTCCTGATTTCGGGACGGCCTTCGTCCGACAGGGAGGCGGTATCGCGCGCGGTCGCGTAGACGCGATGGCCTCGCGCCGCGGCTTCGAGCGCGGCCGCGCGGCCGATCCCGGACGAGCAGCCTGTCACCAGAACGACCTGTCGGCGCGGCACGGCGCGATGTTACCCTTCGGTTCGAAGCCATGGGTTACGCCGACAAGAGCCTCGCGCCCGGCGAAACGATCCTCTATCGCGCCCGTTATCACTGGATCTTCTACAGGTCCGGTCTTCTCGTTCTCTTTCTTGCGGCGCTTCTCGGCGCGGCCTCGTTCTACGCCTCCCGCACGGCGCCCGGCAGCGAGATCGCGGCGCCGGTCGGATATCTCGCTCTCGGCTTTGCGGTGCTCGCGCTGATGCTGCTCGGCGCCCGCTGGGTTCGCGCGCAACAGGACGAGTTCGTCGTGACGGACCGCCGCGTACTCCGCGCTGTCGGCCTGGTCACCCGCGAGCACGAGCAGGCGCCGATCGAGAAGATCCAGGACATCACCGTCACCCAGAGCGGCCTCGGCCGGATTCTCGGATACGGGGACGTCGCCCTGGAGACGGCCTCCGAGCGGGGCACGCTCCTCTTTCCCGCGATCGCCACCCCGGAGGCCTTTCGCACGGCGATCTGGGGCCGGCCGAGAGCCGACGCGGCGATGGGTCTCGCGATGCCGTCCGCCGCCGCGGCGCCGGTGACGCCCGCGACGCCTGCGAGCCGGCTCGAGCAGCTCGAGAATTTGCGCCGGAAGGGGATGGTTTCCGAGGCGGAGTATGCGGAGAAGCGCCGCGAAATCCTGTCGCATCTATGATGCTGGCCCGCCTGAGCGATCCGGAAACGATGTAAACCGAAACGGCCCCATCCTCGTCCAACCCCATGTGCCAGCTCTCGAAATGATCCCCCGCCAGACGGATCCCGGCGTCGACGAAGCCCTCCTGATACGCGAGGTCCGGGCGGGCAAGGTCGAGTCCTTCGAGTATTTTGTCCGGCGGTATCAGCGGCGGATCACGCGGCTCGCTTACCGGCTTCTCCGCGACGCGGGGGAAGCGGACTGCGCGGCCCAGGAGAGCTTCCTTCGCGCGTACCAGAACCTGAACGATTTCCGCGAGGGGTCGACGTTCGAGACCTGGGTCACGCGCATCTGCATCAACTGGTGCAAGGATCGCCTGAAGAGGCGGCGGCTCGTCTTCTACTTTCACCAGGGCCCGGCGGAGAACGACGACGACGAGTCCGGCCCGCGCGACACCGCCGCCGGGGACGAGCCGTCTCCCGAGCGGCGCGCGATCTCCCGCGAGATCCGCGAGCGTCTTCGGCAGGCGATGGAGTCGCTCTCTCCGCGGCAGAAGAGCGTGTTCGTTCTGAAACACTTCGAGGAGCTCTCGATCCCGGAGATCGCGGACCTGACGGGTCTCGATTCCGGGACCGTCAAATCGCACCTCTTTCGAGCCGCCCACAAGATTCGTGAGCGGCTCGGCGAATTTCGGAAGGCATGACATGCACGAAGCGAAATCGACGACGCACCTGACGGACGCGGAGCTGTTCGGCCTCGCCATCCCGGCGGCCGGCGCTCCGGAGGCCCTGCCGTCGCACCTCTCCGATTGTCTGGCCTGCAGCCGCGCACTCCAGGAGTGGAAGGGCGCCGTGCGGGAGCTCGGCGGAGAGATGGGGCCGATCGGCGCACGCACCTCCGAGGCGTGGGCCGAAGCCGAGGACCAGACCATGCGCGCGATCCGGCGCGCCGGTTCCGTGCGCCGGGGAACGCCTCTGCGGTGGGGCGTCGGGATCGCCGCCTCGCTCCTCTTGATCGCGCTGGCCGTTCCTATGCGCCGCTCCGACCCCGCCGCGATTCCCGCCGCGGGGATGGCCGCGTCCGACCTTTCCCCGCAGGACCAGGCGGACGACGCCCTCTTAAGAGACGTCGCGCGGCTCGCCAGCGCGGAAGACCCGGCCGGATCCTGGGACGCGCTGGTCCCCGAGCCCGGGACCGCCAGCCGCGATGAGGAGCGCCTGTGAGCCCGATAACGAAGTCCCGCGCCCGCGTCTGGGTTTTCGCGGCGGCGTTCGCCGGGCTCGCGCTGCCCGCGGTCTCTCAGCAGGGATTCCCGGACGGCAAGTGGTGGAAGCGGCCGAGGCTGATGGCCGAGATCAACCTCTCCTCCGAGCAGTCCCGCGAGATCGAGAAGATTTTCGTTCACTCCCGCACCCGCCTGATCGACCTGAAAGCGGACCTGGAGAAAAAGCAGCTCGCGCTTCAGTCGTCGATGGAGGATCGCGCGGCCGACCGCCGCACCGTCGAGAAGGAGATCGAGCAGGTCGAGAACGCGCGGGCGGAGCTGCAGAAAGCTCGCGCCGTCATGGTTCTCGACATCAAGCAGGTCTTGAAGCCCGACCAGTGGGAGCGCCTCCTCCAGATGCAGCAGGACAGGAAGGAGCGCCGCATGATGGCGAAGGAAGGGCGGCAGAACGGATACCGCCAGGGACCGGGGGGACAGAATCGATTGAGGACGCCGAGAGGGGAGTAGCTGTCAGCTTTCAGCTGTCAGCTGTCAGCCAGAGGGCTCCCGCCGGAAGGCTTCTCGAACTCTTCGACCTCGGCGCGGAGCCGGGAGGCGAACTCGAGCATCGTGCGGCGGCGGTCGTCCGCGATTTCCCTGGCCCGCGGAGTGCGCAACTCGACCTTCGCGGCCTCCTCGATTTCCGCGGCCATCTCCGAGAAGTCGAGTCGCTCCTGGTAACCATCGACGAGGCTCCTCGCGACGCCGTACGCGCCGAGACGGTCGAGCCTCACGGCGTCGTGCACGATCGTTTCCTCCGGGGTGCGGGGGTCGGTGTCGAACCGAGTCAGCGAGCGAAAGAGGGTAGAGATCGTCTTCGGGGGAACGCCCTCGGAGACCAGGAACAGCTCCGTGCGGCTCCGATGGCCCATGCGCGAAACCCATTTCTCCTGTCCCGAAAACACCGCGAGCAGAAAGAGCAGATCCGAGTCGACGTCGGGCCGGCCGG
>JALYUA010000299.1 GCA_030854005.1 Acidobacteriota bacterium | reverse complement strand
CGGAACTTGTAGACGTTGTTCGCCTCGCACATGTGCTCATCCGCCGAGGCGCCGAAGTAGCAGCTGCAGAACAGCGGGCAGGAGCACGATTCGATCGTGTCCGCCGTGACGTCGAACGTTTTCCCTCGATCGGGAGTGGCCGCAACCAGGACGAGGGCGGCGAGGGCGGCAGCAAAGAGAGTGACTGTTTTCTTCACGAGGCCTCCTTTCAGATGAGTAGACATCCCCCGAGAGGCGGGGGTTCGTCCTTGATAGTTTCGTAAATCTGCGGGAAGTATCCTCCCGCCCGGGGGCCGGCGCAACTCCCCGAAATCTCTCGAACCCGTCATTCGCCCCGTCCCGCCCGGCATCGCGCGCACGGCGGCGAGGCGCTGCTTCTGCCCGCCGGAAAGACGACGATCACCAGGCGAGCGAAGCTGCGGTAGTGCTACGCTCTGGCCGGTTCCTGGAGGGCTGACATGAAAAGAATCCTGACCGCCTGCCTGCTTTTCGCCGCCACCGTCGCTTCGGCCGCGCCATTGCCCTCGGATCCGCGCGAGCGCAACTTCAAGCTGATGGTCGACGGCGCTGAGGTCGCGGGCGTCGTCGGCTATCGCATCGAGTTCGCGCGAAATCCGATGAGCAAGGATGACCAGCGCCGGCTGGGGGTCGCCTACTCGCCGGACCAGCGGCGGCTCCTGATCACGGTCACCCAGAAGGGCCTGAACCAGCTTCAGGACTGGTTGAACAGCGCCACCGACACGTCGACCCCCTCGTCCAAGACAATCTCCATCCAGGCGAAGAACAACCAGGACCAGCTGCTCGCCCGGTGGGATCTCACCGGGGTGGTGCCCAGCACCTTCTCCTCTTCCGCGGCGGGAACGATCGACGAGGTCGACTCCACGGTCGAGTTCCTGTTCGACCGCCTGAGGCTGGTGGAGGCGAGCGCGAAGTAGCTTTCAGCTGTCAGCTATCAGCTGTCAGCTATCAGCTCGGTTGATCTCTCGCATTCCCTGCCGAAGGACCCTCTGCGGGAGGCCTCGGGCTGGATCCGACGGGGATGGAAGATTTCGACGGCGAGGGCGAGAAGTCAGCGATGCATTTTCTGCTGAGAGCTGAGAGCTGACAGCTTTCCCTCAATGCCCCTTGTCGAGGTCGCGGATGGCCTCGAGGAAACCGTGGGGTGGCCGCTCGAAACGCGCACCGAACCCGGCCTTGCCCTCTTCCGTATCGGCGTGGACGACGCTCGCGCGGACGCGGAAGGTCCGGGGGTTGCCGGGCAGCGAAAAAATCAAGTCCACGTACTCGCCGAGGCCGGGGACTCGGGGAGCGGCGACGTACATCCCGGCGAGGTTCACCTGCTCGACGTACCCGGTCATCTGCTCTTCGGCCCACTTCATGACCGCCGGCGCGCTCACGGGGATCCGGCGCGAAAGACGTTGCTCCGCGGGCTTCCGCGCCATGGGCGTTTTCTCCTGCATCGGTATCACAGAGCGATTTTCGGATACGGGGAACGATTTTCAGAATAGCAGATCAGGATCGGATATTAGAGCCGTCCATCCCGAAAAACAGGAAGGAGCGTTTTTTCCAGTTTTCGAAAGAGCCGCGCCGTAGCCTCGACGTCCCGCCGGCAATAAAGGGCGATTTCCCGCAGCCGGCCCGCCCGGTAGTACGGGCCGACCGAGTATCCGTCCATCCCATGCTCCTTGGGACTCTCGATCCCGAACGCCTTGCAAGTGAAGTCCAGGTTCCACTTTCGCGCCGCGCCGAAGAAGCTGATGACGTCGAGAAGGTCGGTGTGCGGCCGGATCGAGTAACGGTATCCGACCAGGTTTTTCGTCACAGGAATCCCGAGCGCCGCGCTGCGCAGCATCAGAAAGGGTCCGTCGAACGACCGGCCGTTGAACGTGACGAATCGGTGAAAGCGCGCGATGGCCTTCCAGAACTCCGCGAGGAAAACAGGTTCCGTGTCGCCAACGAAAGTGAAGAGCCCGTCGGTCGACGTTTCCTCGACGCGGCCGTCGGTCTTCTCGTACCAGACGCGGCCGCGGCCGCTGTCCGGATTGACCATGGCGAGCACGACAATGCGCCCGGTGAGCGGCCAGAGGGAAAGAGTCTCCGGAAGTTTCTGGCGCTCCTCGTCGGTGCGCGCGTTTTTCGAGAGGTAGGTCTTCTGGGCGTCGTCGAGCTGTTCCCAGTCGATCCCCACGGTCTCTATGTCGAAAACAACGCTGGCCACGGATGCTATTGTGGCATCGGGTGCTGAAGCATAGGTCCGCGACCCTGGCGACGCGCGATTTCCGGAAGCCCGCCTCCGGCAGATGCTCCCGTCTGGTTCTCGCGGCCGTCCTTCTCGCCGTCCTCGAGCTCGAGGCGTGCGCGCGGCGGCCTTCTCCGACTGCTTCGGCGCCGCTCGACGTCCTCACGCGACATCTCGACGGAGATCCGCCGAGTCTCGAGCCGCTGACCACGACCGACGAGCTCGCGATCCGCGTGGAAGAGATGATCTTCCGGCCGCTCATCGGCCTCGACAAGGCGAGACGGTTCGTCCCCTCGCTTGCGGTGTCGTGGGCCGCCTCCTCGGACGGGCTCGTCTACGACGTCCGGCTCGATCCGAAGGCTGCGTGGGAAGACGGGACGCCGGTGACGTCCGAGGACGTGGCCTACACGATCGAACGGGTCCGGGACCCGCGTGTCCCGGCGCTCAACTGGCGCGGAGGATTCGACGACCTCCAGTCGGTCGAGACGCCCGACGCCTCGACGGTCATCGTGCGGTTCTCCAAGCCCGACTCGCAGCGGCTGCTCGCTTTCACCATGCCGATCGTCTCCGCCGCCGTCTACCGCCGCGGGACCGGTCTCGACCGGCAGCCTGTGGGAACGGGGCCGTACAGGCTGCAGTCCTGGGCCGCGAACCAGAAGATCGTCCTCGAGCGCCGGGCCGACGTGGACCCGAAGAAGGTCGCCTTCCGGGAAGTCATCTTCCGGGTGCTTCCCGACGGCGTTACTCGTTTCCGCGCGGGCTCCGCGGGGCAGCTCGACGAGTTCCGGATCTCCCGCGACCAGCGCATCCTCGCCGGCAAGACTCCGGAGTTCGCGAAGAAGAATCGGATCGAGAAGGCCCCACAGTTCGGCGTCGTGCTGCTCGTCTGGAACGTTCGCAACCCGTGGCTCAAGGACTCGCGCGTCCGGCTGGCCCTCTCCCACAACCTGAACCGCCAGGAGATGGCGAAGAGGCTCTATCCGCCCGAGGGTGCCGACCTGATCTCGGGCCCGTTCCCGACCGGCGCGCCCGAAAACGCGCCGGAGCTTCACCCCGTCACGTACGACCCCGCCGAAAGCGCCCGGCTGCTCGACGCCGCCGGCCTGAAGATGGGCCCGGACGGATTCCGCCAGAAGGGAGGCCATCGAGTCTCCCTCGAGATCGTGTATCCCGGGGCCCAGGCCATGTCCGCGAGCCTCGCAGAAATTTTTGGCGCCGCGTCGAAGAAGATCGGCGTCGAAATCCTGCCGAGGCCGCTCGACTGGGCGGCGTTCGTTCAGCGCTATTCCGCGGGAGAGTTCGACGTCGCTCCGAATGGCCTGCAGTACCTGCCGCCCAACCTCGACCAGTTTCAATACGTGCACTCCTCGCAGGCGCCTCCGACGGGCGGAAACGCCGGGTTTTATCGCAACCCCGCCGTCGACAGGGCCGTCGAGGCCGCGAGGTCGGAGACGGACGAGCGGCGTCGGATCGAGCTCTACCGGCAGGTGCACCGCCTGCTCGCGGCGGATCCTCCCGCGGATTTCCTCTGGAGCACGGACCAGTACTGGGCGATCTCGACGCGCCTCGACGGCGTGGAGGTTTCCCCGCTCGGGCTCTTCCATTTCCTCCCGGGCCCGCTCGGGTGGAGAGCGATTCCGCCCCGGCGGTAGCGGTAGAAAGACATTTCATGCCGGCTCCGCTCGAACGGATCCTCGTCGTCGATCTTTCGCGCGTTCTCGCCGGGCCGTTCTGCACGATGCTGTTGGCCGACCTGGGCGCGCGCGTCATCAAGGTCGAGAATCCCGAAGGCGGCGACGTGACGAGAGGCTGGGGACCTCCCTATGACCCGGTCAGCGGTCTGTCCGCGTACTACCTCTCCGTGAATCGCAACAAGGAGTCGATCGCCCTCGATCTCTCGACCGAGAGCGGCCGCGAGTCGGTCCGGCTTCTCGCGGGGCGAGCCGACGTCCTGCTCGAAAACTTTCCGCCGGGGGGGCTCGAGCGGCTCGGCCTTTCCTTGGACGCTCTGCGCGCGGACAACCCGCGCCTCGTCACCGCGTCGATCACCGGGTTCGGGCGAACGGGACCGGACGCGTCCGCCCCCGGATTCGATCTCTTGGCGCAGGCGGGAAGCGGACTCATGGCGATCACGGGCGAGCCGGTCGGTCCTCCCACAAAGGGGGGCGTGGCGATCTCCGACCTGTTCGCGGGGTCCTTCGCGGCGGTCGCGATCGCGGCCGCGCTCCGGGGACGCGAGGCGACGGGCCGCGGATCCCACGTCGAGACGGATCTCTTTCGCGCAAGCCTCGCCGCGCTCGTCAACGTCGGTGAGTCCTGTCTCGTCACCAGAAATGAGGCGGGCCGCCACGGGAACACCCACGGGCAGATCGTGCCGTATCGAACCTTCTCGGCCTCGGACGCGGACTTCGCGCTCGCGGTCGGCACCGATCCGCAGTTTGCGCGGATGGCGAACGCCGTCGGACGTCCGGACTGGGCGCAGGACCCGCGCTATCGGACCAACGCGGCGCGCGTGCGCAACCGGTCGGCCCTGGAGCTCGAGCTGCAGGAGATCCTTCTGCGCGAGCCGAGGGACGCGTGGCTGGCGCGCTTCCGCGCCGCCGGGATTCCGGCCGGGCCCGTGCGCGGCGCGCTCGAGGCGCTCGAGAGCGAAGGCGCGCGGGCATCGGGCGCGGTCCGCGAAGCCGGAGGCATTTCGTTCATCGGCTCGCCCTTCACGTCGCCCGGCGAGCCGCCGCCTCTCCGGTTTCCGCCGGCGCTCGATGCCGACGGAGATCGCCTCCGGAAGGAATTCGGTCTGCCCGCGCCCGCGTCCCGGTCGCGTGTGGGGTAGTCTCCGCCGCCATGCCCCCCGCCATGAAGGTCGCATTCATCGGAACGCACGGCGTCGGAAAAACGACGCTCTGCTTCGAGCTCGCCGCTCTCTTGAAGAAGCGCGACAAGGTCGTCGAGATGGTTCGCGAAGTCGCGCGCTTCTGCCCGCTGCCGATCAACCGGGACACGACGGTCGCGGCGCAGTCGTGGATTCTCCACACGGAGATCGCCGAGGAGCTCGTGGCCGAGAACAAGGCCGAGGTCGTGATCTGCGACCGCAGCGTTCTCGACAACTATTGCTACCTGCTGCAGACGGGCAAGCACCCCATGCTCGAGCCTCTCGTCCGGTGGTGGACTGGCACGTACGGGCTCCTGATCAAGGTCCCGATCGTCGGAACGCCGCAGTTCGACGGCCTGCGCGACGTCGATACGACCTTTCAGCACCTCGTGGACGAAAAAATCGACGAGGTCCTGAGCGAGTGGTCGATCGAGGCGGTGAAGCTCGACCCGGATCGGAGGGCTTTCTGGGCGGGCGACGCGCTCGACGCGATCCTGCCCCTGCTCGGTCCCGTTCAGCAGCCGCTGTTTGGCGGGGCGGAAGGCGGGACCCGGGAGACGGAAGGCGAAGGAGTCGACACCGGCGAGAGGTGAGGGCGATCGATCTTCCTCCCTCTCCCCGCGCGCCCGGGAGAGGGCCGGGGGAGGGCGGCAAGAGACCTCGCGGGAGCCGGCTTCGAAGAGGTCTGTCTCGAAGACCCGCTTCGAAGAGGTCCGTCTCGAAGACCCCGCTAATCCGGCGGCGCCACCGAAGGACGGCTCGCGCCGAACGTCAAAGTCCTCCACGCGATCGCGGCGAGGACGATGGCGCCGCCCGCGACGGCGTACGCGCCCGGCCGTTCGCCGAGGAACAGGAAGACCCAGATGGGGTTCGCGATCGGCTCCAGCATCCCGAAGAGGGACGCCGACGTCGCGGTGACGTACTTGAGCCCGCGAACGAAGAGGACGTAGGCGCCCGCGATCTGAAACAGGCCCAGAAACAGGAGGATCCCGGCGGATTTCGGCGAGAGGGCGAGGTCTCTCCAGACGAAGGGAAACAGCGCCGCGCAGGCGAGGACGTTCCCATAGGTGACGGCGGCCTCGGCGCCGCCATCGCGCTCGCTGCGCAGCGCGAGGACGAGCACGGCGAAGAACACCCCCGAGAGCATCGCCATCAGGTCGCCCGCGCCGCCCGCCCGGAACTTCCCAACGAAGAAGAGCGCCATGCCCGAGAGCGCCACGGCGATCGCCACCGCGTCCCGGCGGCGAAATGGCTCGCGCAGGACGATCGGGGAAAAGATCAGCACCCATACGACGCCGCTGTACTGCAGGAAGATCGCGTTGGCCGCCGTCGTCCATTTGGTCGCCACGACGAAGGTCGTCAGGCACGCCGCATAGCTGACGAGGGCAGCGACGAAGGCGGGAGTCCAGCGGGGAACGCGCGGCCGAAGAAGCAACAACAGCGCGACGGCGGCGACCCCGGAC
>JALYUA010000035.1 GCA_030854005.1 Acidobacteriota bacterium | reverse complement strand
CCTTCCGCCTTCCGCCTTCCGCCTTCCCCCTCCCGTACTATCCCTGCATGGCGCTCTCCTACTGCGACGTCGCTCCCGAGCATCCCGATCACGGGCCGTACCACGACCGGGAGTACGGCTTTCCTGTCCGGGACGACGCGGCACTGTTCGAGAGGCTGTCGCTCGAGATCAACCAGGCCGGGCTCTCCTGGTTGACCGTCCTGCGCAAGCGCGAAGCGTTCCGGCGGGCGTTCGACGCGTTCGACCTCGAAAAGGTGGCGGCCTACGGGGAGGCGGAGAAGAAGCGGCTTCTCGGCGATGCCGGCATCATCCGCAATCGCCTCAAGGTGGAGGCCGTCATCGAAAACGCGCGGCGTCTTCTGGAGATCCGGAAGACCCATGGGTCTTTTGCGCGCTGGCTCGACGCCCATCATCCGCTCACGCGCGACGAGTGGCGGGATCTCTTCCGCAGGACCTTCCGGTTCACGGGAGGGGAGATCGTCGGCGAGTTCCTCATGAGCACCGGATATCTGAAAGGTTCCCACCGGCCGAGCTGTCCGGTCGCGGTCCGGATCGCGCGCGGCAGGCGCAAGGCGCCCTGGATGCGGACGAAGGCTCGGCGCGGGGCCGCGAAGAAGCCCTCGGAGGGGCTCGGCTCGCGATCGGACCCGGCCCGCTCCCGGATCGCCCGCTCCCGGGAACGCTGATTTAGACGAGGAGAACAGATTCGCTCCGCGCGCGGGGCGGCGTCGGGACCTACGAAATCGGCTTCTTCGCTTCCGGCACGCGCTCATCGGTTGAACGCTCCGGCACCAGGATCGTTCGGGGACGCCGCCGGTGTTTCGGCGTCGGCGTCGGTGTCGGTGTCGGGCTCGCGCCGCCGGGCGTCGCGGTCGCGTTCGGGCTGTTCGTCGGGGTTGGCGTTGCCGTGACGCCCGGGGCACCGGTGCGTGTCGGAGTCGAGGTCGCGGCCGGCGGAGCGGTGCGAGTCGGGGTCGCGGTTGCGCCCGGGGCGGAGGTCGGCGTCGCGGATGGGGGAACCGCCGAGGGAGTCCGGGTGGGTGTCGGGGTGGGCGACGCCGGCCGGGGGGTCGCGGTCGCCGTCGGCGGCGGGGCGCCGCCCTGGTATCCGAGCGCGATCACTTCGAAGTCCGTTGCCGCGAGGCCCGAAAAGGCCGGGTTCAGAACGGAGTTGTTCCACCGGGTGTCGTAGGTTCCGCCGATGAAGAGGTCCGAACCGTTGTCCGCGACGATCAGCCCGTACGTCTGCATCGCGCGGAAAATCTTCTGAGCGTCCGCGGGAAACGCCGAAAGGTCCTTGCTCGCTTTCAGGCGGAGGCGGGCGCCCATCGGGAGAGCTCCGACAGCCGATCCCGCCTGATGGGACGCGGGGTAGACGTATCCATTGGTCGCGCGCACCGTCACGCGGAACGCGTGGCCGATCTCTCCTGCCCCGGCGACCTCGTCGTAGCGGACGAGACCCGGCAGGATCGCGAGACCCGCCGCGTCCGCCGAAGTCCACCCGTCCGGCCGGCGGCCGTTCGCGTTCATGTCGAAGAAGGCGCCCGACCCCGCCTGCCAGGACGTCCCGTCCCAGAACACGTTGTAGAGCTCGTACAGGAATCGGTTGGTGCGGTCGACGATCAGCAGATGCCGGTCGCTCGACGAACGGCGGTCGATGTTTCCCGGATAGCCGTCCTCGATCCAGTGGGGACCCGCGATGGCCTCGTCCGGGATCGGGTAGAAGGGAAAGCTCTGGTTCGTCTGGTGGTTGACGCCGTCGCTTTCCGATGCGTACAAAAAACGGACCGTCTTCTTCGGCTGGGTGCCATCGACCACCGCGTACGGCATCCCGTAGATGTCGGGCCCGGTCGCGGACGCGTCGCCGCCGAAATCCGGATGGCACTTGCGGGTGGTTCCGATGAACTGGATGAACGACGCGGACGCCGGGTCGACGGGCGCGGACCGGATGTCGAGATTCCACCAGTTGGTCGCGGGAAACAGGGGGAACGGGCCGGGGAGCGGCCCATTGGCGACGGGCCCCGTGGTCTGCGGAAAGAGAAAGGTCGAGCAGAGAAACAGGGCGACGAGGAGACGATGCGAGTAACGGCGGTGCGCCATGGCCGGGCCTTTCCCGAGTGGCGGAGAAACGGCCGAAGACACCTTCGGCGGTTACCCAGGAACTCGTGTACGAGAAGGATGCAGTTTGCGAGCGGCAAAAGCAAGAAGAGCGTCGAGGGTCGAGCGTTTGGAGGAACCTCCGCTCCCTCTGCTCCCTCTCCCCGCGCGCCGGGGGAGAGGGCTGGGGTTAGGGGCGGAAATCATGCGGAGGGCGGTCTCGAGAAGAGGTCCCGCGTACGGCGTCCCCCGCCCGCCGGGGAGAGGGCGGGGCTCAAGCTGCACGCTGATGTAGCCTCTTCGAAATGCGCGCGCCCCTCGCTTTCGCGGCTCTTTTCGGGTGCGCGCTTTCTTTTGCCGCCGCCGAATCTGCGGCGAAGACCCCGGTCGCGCGCCGCGTCCTTCCCGGGCGCACCGCCGCGGAGACCCTCCTCCCGAACGGATGGCGCATCGCGCCCGTGGGGCGCCACATCCAGATCGGGGATTTGCCTCTCGCGATGGCCGAGTCGCCCGACGGCCGTTCCCTTCTGGTGACCACCAACGGGTACGCCAAACCGACGCTGACGATCGTCGACATCGCGCACCGTTACGTGCGGTCGAAAACGACGCTCGAGAACGCGTGGCTCGGAATCGCCTGGAGCCCGGCCGGCGATCGCGTCTACTCCTCCGCCGCGAAAGAGAACGCGGTGCTGGAATTCCGCGTCCAGAAGAGGCGCCTCGCTCCCGGCGCCGTCTACGCTCTCCCGGTCGGGAAGGCGACGGGGAAACCCATCTTCGCGGACGCGCCCGTCCTCGAGCAGACGTCCTTCGTCGGCGGTCTCGCGCTCGATCCGGCGGGCAAGCGGCTCTATGCGGTCAACGTCCTGGGGCAGATGCTCTCGGCGGTCGAACTCGCCACGGGGACCACCGCCGGCTCCGCCGCGCTCCCGGCCGAGGCCTACACCTGTCTCGTGTCGCCGGACGGCCGGACTCTCTTCGTCTCCCTGTGGGGGGGCGCCAGGGTCCTCCTCTTCGAACCGGCGACGCTCGCGCCGATGGGCGAGATCGCGACCGGCGAGCATCCCAACGCGATGGCGATCTCTCGAGATGGCGCCACGCTCTTCGTCGCCTGCGCCAACACCAACTCCGTATGGGCCGCGGACATCGCCACGAAGACGGCGCGGGAACAGATCTCGATCGCACTCGAGCCGAAGACGCCCCCGGGCTCGACTCCCAACGCCCTCGGGCTTTCCCCCGACGGCCGGACACTCCTCGTCGCGAACGCCGACAACAATTCCGTCGCGGTGGTGGACGTCTCGAAGCCCGGCGAAAGCCGGGTGCGCGGATGGATCCCGACGGGCTGGTACCCGACGGACGCGCGGTTCTCCCGCGACGGGAAGACCATTTTCATCCTCTCGGGCAAAGGCCTGGTCTCGATCGCCAATCCGCGCGGTCCCCAGCCGGCCATCGCGGCCGCACCGGGGCAGTCGACACGCGACGCCCTCGAGGGGACGCTGTCGTTCGTTCCGACGCCCGACGCGAAAACGCTGGCCTCCTGGACGGCGAAGGTCCGCGCGCTGACGCCCTACCGGGACGCGCATCTGCTCGCGCCCGCCGGCGCCCCGAAGGGCTCGCCCGTCCCGGACCGTGTCGGCGGCCCGTCGCCGATCCGGCACGTTTTCTACGTCATCCGCGAGAACCGCACGTACGACCAGATCCTCGGCGACATGCCCGAGGGCAACGGCAGCACGGACCTGTGCCTCTTCGGCGAGGACGTCACTCCCAACGCGCACGCGCTCGCGCGGGACTTCGTCCTCTTCGACAACTTCTACGTGAACGCGGAGGTGAGCTACGACGGGCACGCCTTTTCGACCGGCGCTTACGCGACGGACGTCGTCGAGAAGATCTGGCCGATGAACTACGCCAACCGGGGAGGGGAATACCTGTCGGAAGGCGGCGGTGCCAACCGAAACGCCTACGGCAACGTGGCGGCCCCGGCGGCGGGGTACATCTGGGACGCCTGCAACCGCGCCGGGGTTTCCGTGCGCAGCTACGGCGAGTTCGTCTACGACCCGCAGCCGGCGGTGCCGAGAAAAAATCCGCCGGTCTTGGGCGAGTTCCGAGCGTCGGCCGGTCCGTACGCGGCGACGGTCCCGGGCCTCGAGGGCAGGGTCCATCCGGGCTACCCTCCCTTTGACCTCTCCATTCCGGACAACACGCGCGTCGACATCTGGCTCGAGGAGTTCCGGCGATTCGAGAAAGACGGAACGCTTCCCCGGCTCTCGATCCTGAGGCTCGGGGGCGACCACACCAACTACGCGCTCGGCGGATCGCCGACGCCGACCGCGATGATCGCAGAGAACGACCTCGCGCTCGGGAGGCTGGTCGAGGAGATTTCGAAGAGCCGCTACTGGAAGGAGTCGGCGATCTTCGTCCTCGAGGACGACGCGCAGAACGGTCCGGATCACGTCGACTGCCACCGGTCGGTCGCGCTCGTCATCAGCCCGTGGACGCGCCGGGCCGCCGTCGATTCCACGATGTACACGACGTGCGGGATGCTCCGCACGATGGAGCTGGTCCTCGGACTTCCGCCCATGAGCCAGTGCGACGCGGCGGCGCGCCCGATGTACGCGGCGTTCGGGACGGCGGCCGCCGCGGCCTCGTGGACGCACCGTCCGGCCCGCGTCTCGATCGACGAGAAGAACGGAGAGGACGCGCCGGGAGCGGAAGAGTCCGCCGCAGCGGACCTCACCGAAGCCGACCGGGCTCCCGACGTCGCCTTCAACGAGATCCTGTGGAAGATGGTGCGCGGCAGAGACTCGAAGATGCCGCCACCCGTGCACGCGAGCTGGGTGCGGCCGGCGGCGGTGCCCCGGGACGAGGACGACGACTAGACAACCCCGGAGAGCGGCTCGTCGGGGGAGGGGACCCCGGGCCGGAGCGATCGACAAAAATCGCTGACGACTGCTGCGAACAGCTCAGGCTCCTCCAGCTCGGGAAAGTGCCCGGCCTCCTCGAACACGGTGACCTCCGCGTCGGGGAGCAGCCGGCGCGCCGAGCCGGGATCCGTCTCGATCTCTCGATGGGAGGGATCGGCGGCGCCCCAGACGACTCGCGTGGGAATCCGGAGAGGCGTCATGAAGTCGGGCGGACGCCGGGTCAGGTATTTCTGGGTCGCCGTCGCGAAGGGAAAGAGCGCGCCTTGCGCGAACGAGACGTCCGCCATTTCAACGAGCTCCTCGACGTGCTTCTGTGCCAGGAGCTTGAACATGCCCGATGCCCTGCGCCGCTTGAGGGCGTAGAGCAACATCTGACCATAGATCGGCACCGTCAGAAGTCCGAACCGGCTTCGCGACAGAACCCAGCGCCGGAGCTCTCCCCAGCCGGCGGCTTGCGGCAGGATCAGGCCCTCGACCAGGTGGGGAGCGCGAAGAGCGATCGCGATCGCCGCAAAACTCGATACACAGGGAAACGCCAGAACATACGGTCCCGCGTCGAGCCGCTCCAGAAAGCTCAGAAGGGTCAGCACCCAGGGTTCGAACTGGAAGTCGAATCCGGGCTTCGGAACGGAGAAGCCGCAGGCCGGCGTCTCGAACACGACCGTTCGCTGGTTGGGCGCCATGAGATCGAACAGCCGGTCATAGTGCTCGAGCACCGCAGGCGGGTCGGGGACCATGACGAGCGTGGGACCGCCTTCGCCCCGCATGCGGTAGCGGATGTAGGCCGATGGCAGCTCCATCACGCTCATGTCTTCACGAGAGCGCGTCTG
>JALYUA010000283.1 GCA_030854005.1 Acidobacteriota bacterium | reverse complement strand
GTGATGGATCTCTCGGACCACGTCGTGGTCCTCGACTACGGACGCAAGATCGCGGACGGCGCGCCGGCGGACGTGCGCACGGATCGGGCGGTCATCGACGCCTACCTCGGCGTCGCGAGCGCCTAGGAACACGCCATGGACTGGTCCTTTTTCGCGGAAGTCGCCATCGGCGGGCTGCTGGCGGGGGTCATGTATTCGCTGGTCGCTCTCGGCTTCGTCCTCATCTACAAGGCGTCGGGCGTCCTGAACTTCGCGCAGGGAGCCATGGTCTTCTTCGCGGCGCTGATCTTCGTCAGCCTGCTCGAGAAGCGGTGGGGGTTCGCCGGCGCCGCAGCCGGCTCTTTCGCCGCCATGATCCTCCTCGCGTTCTTCGTCGAGCGGATGGTGCTGCGCCCGCTGGTCAACCAGCCCCCGATCGCCCTCTTCCTCGCCACGATCGGCCTCGCCTTCCTGATCGAGGGGGTCTCGCAGGGCGTGCTCGGAGCGCAGGCGCACGGCCTCGAGATCGGCATTCCGGACGTGCCCTTCCAGCTGGGCGCAGTGAACGTGAGCCAGTTCGACCTGTTCGCCGCAGGGGTCGCCGGTCTCCTCGTCGCCGTCCTCGCCGTGTTCTTTTCGAAGACCCGCATCGGCCGCGCCCTGCGCGCCGTCGGAGACGACCATCAGGCGGCGCTCGCCGTCGGAATCCCGCTCGAGCAGATCTGGGTGATCGTGTGGTCGGCGGCGGGATTCGTCGCGCTGGTCGCGGGCATTCTCTGGGGATCGCGCACCGGAGTCCAGTTCTCGCTCACCTTCATCGCCTTGAAGGCGCTGCCGGTCCTGATCCTCGGCGGGTTCACCTCGATCCCCGGCGCCATCGTGGGAGGTCTCATCGTTGGCGCGAGCGAGAAGCTCGCCGAGGTCTACCTCGGCCCGCACATCGGAAGCGGGCTCGAGAACTGGTTCCCCTACGTCCTTGCGACGCTCTTCCTGCTGATCCGACCCGAGGGTCTCTTCGGCGAGAGACGAATCGAGCGGGTGTGAGTCACTCGTGATCTACCGCGAGGCCGGCCAATTCCACTCCCGGTACGAGGAAGACGAGCGCATCTTCCCGATCCGGCAGGACCGGTTCGCGATCGCGGCGATCCTTCTCGCGGCGTTCGTCGCGGTGCCGCTCGCCGGAAACGACTACTGGTTCGGCGCGATTCTCATTCCGTTTCTCATCCTCTCGCTCGCGGCGCTCGGTTTGAATATCCTGACCGGCTACGCGGGACAGCTCTCGCTGGGCTCGGCGGCGTTCATGGCCGTGGGAGCGTTCGCGGCGTTCAACCTGATGTTGCGGGTGCCGGGAATGCCGCTTCTCCTCGCGTTTTTCCTGGCCGGTCTCGTGACCGCGGCGGTCGGACTCTTTTTCGGCCTCCCGAGCCTGCGCATCAAGGGGTTCTACCTGGCGGTCACGACCCTGGCGGCCCAGTTCTTCATCGAGTGGGCCCTGACAAAATTCGCGTGGTTCTCCAACCGCAATCCCTCCGGGGTCATCAGCGCCCAGAAGATGGTGATCCTGGGCTACCGGTTCGAGACGCCTGTCAGCCGGTATCTGCTGACGCTGTCGATCGTCGTCGCGCTGGCGCTCGCGGCCAAGAACCTCGTGCGCAGCCGGATCGGGCGGGCGTGGATGGCCGTACGCGACATGGACGTGGCGGCCGAAGTCATCGGGATCCCGATGCTCCGGACGAAGCTCCTCGCGTTTGGCGTGAGCTCCTTTTATTGCGGTATCGCCGGAGCGCTCTGGGCGTTCGCGTATCTCGGGTCCGTCGAGCCGCAGGCTTTCGACCTCACCCGGTCCTTCCAGATCCTGTTCATGATCATCATCGGCGGGATGGGCAGCGTGCTCGGGGCGTTTCTCGGCGCGGGATTCATCACGCTTCTCCCCATCCTGTTGAACGTCGTCGCGCACACGCTGTTCGCGGGGCGCGTGAGCCAGAGCCTGCTCTCCAATCTCGAGCTCATGCTCTTCGGGGCGCTCATCATCCTCTTCCTCGCCGTCGAACCTTTCGGCCTTGCCCGTCTCTGGCAGATCGGAAAGGAGAAGCTACGCCTGTGGCCATTCCCCCATTGAATCCGACCCAAAACGGAAAACTGAGAACGGTGAACCGAAAACTCATTAAGGAGGCTTCCCGCATGAGCAGACTGACTGGACACGCCCGCCGCGCGGCTCGGTTCGGACTCGCCGCCCTGGTGCTCGGGCTCGCCCTCCCGCTCTCCGCACAGGGACAGCAGGAGCAGTTCATCCCGATGCCGAGCTACCGCGTCGGCCCCTACGCGGCCGGAGGCAGCGGCACCTACGGGGGGTTCATCGACTACCTCGACATGCTGAACCGCCGCGACGGCGGCATCAACGGGGTCAAGCTCACGTGGGAGGAGTGCGAGACCGAGTACAAGAACGACCGCGGAGTCGAGTGCTACGAGCGGCTGAAGGCCAAGGGCCCGACCGGCGCCTCCATGTTCAACTTCGTCTCGACCGGCATCACGTACGCGGTCATCGAGCGAGCGACGACGGACAAGATTCCGATCGTCTCGATCGGGTACGGACGTGCCGACGCCTCCGACGGCCGCGTGTTCCCCTACGTCTTTCCTCTCGTCACGAACTACTGGAGCCAGAACACCGCCAAGATCAAGTTCATCGGGATGAAGTCCGGCGGCATGGATAAGCTGAAGGGAAAGAAGATCGTCAACCTGTACCACGGCTCCGCCTACGGCAAGGAGACGATCCCGATCCTGGACCTGCAGGCGAAGAAGTACGGCTTCACGGTCACCCACATCGAGGTCCCGGCGCCCGGCAACGAACAGGAGTCGCAGTGGCTCCAGATCCGCCAGGCGAAGCCCGACTGGGTGATCCTGCGCGGGTGGGGCGTCATGAACCCGGTCGCGTTGAAGACGGCGGCGAAGGTCGGCTTTCCCCGCGACCACATCGTCGGCGTCTGGTGGAGCGGCGCCGAAGAGGACGTCATCCCCGCCGGCGACGCGGCGAAGGGATTCATCGCGGCGGCGTTTCACCCCTCCGGCACGAACTTTCCGGTCATCAAGGACATCCAGAAGCACGTGTACTCCGGCGGTCACAAGGGCAATCTCGAGGATGCCTCGCGGTTCGGCAGCATCTATTACAACCGCGGCGTGATCCACGGGATCCTGAACACCGAGGCGATCCGGACGGCGCAGGGCAAATTCGGCAAGAAGCCGCTGACCGGGGAGCAGGTCCGCTGGGGGCTCGAGAATCTGAACATCGACGACAAGCGCCTGAAGGAGCTCGGCGCCGCCGGCCTGCTCCAGCCCATCAAGCTGTCCTGCATGGATCACGAGGGCGGCGGCGCCGTCAAGTTCCAGCAATGGGACGGCAAGAAATGGAACCTGATCAGCGACTGGATCAAGTCGGATCAGTCCATCGTCCGGCCGCAGATCGAAGAGTCGGCCGCCGCGTACGCGAAGGAGAAGGGAATCACGCCGCGTGACTGCTCCAGGGAGTGAGGCCGGGGGCGACAGCCCCTTCCTCGCGATCCAGAACATCGAGGTCATCTATGACCACGTCATCCTCGTCCTGAAGGGCGTGTCGCTCGAGGTGCGCCGCGGGACGATCGTCGCACTCCTCGGGGCGAACGGCGCGGGCAAGACGACGACTCTGAAGGCGATCTCGAACCTGCTCGCGTCCGAGCGCGGCGCGGTCACGAAAGGATCGATCGAGTTCCGCGGGGAGCGAATCGACGATCGCACGCCCCGCGACGTCGTCCGGCGCGGGATCGTGCAGGTGATGGAAGGGCGCCACTGTTTCGAGCACCTGACCGTCGAAGAGAACCTCCTGACGGGGGCGTTCTCGCGGCGCGCCTCGCGGGCGGAGATCCGGGGAGATCTCGACCGCATCTATGGCCATTTCCCCCAGCTCGCCGCCCGGAGGCGCAGCGTCTCCGGGTACACGTCCGGAGGCGAGCAGCAGATGACCGCCATCGGCCGCGCGCTGATGGCACGGCCGCAGATGGTCCTTCTCGACGAACCGTCCCTGGGCCTCGCCCCGTCCCTCGTCGAAGAGATCTTCGAGATCGTGCGGTCGCTGCATGCGGAGGGCGTCACCTTTCTCCTGGCGGAGCAGAACACGGCGGTGGCGCTCCGATACGCCGACTTCGGTTACATACTCGAGAACGGCCGGGTGGTTATGGACGGAACGGCAGTGGCGCTCTCCGGGAACGAGGACGTCAAGGAGTTCTACCTGGGGATAGCGGGAGACGGCCGGCAGAACTTTCGCGAGGCCAAGCACTATCGCCGGCGGAAACGGTGGCTCGCCTGACGGAGGAGAAAGAGGGCGGGAAGAAAACCATGGCGCACTACGACAAGCTCGAGACCCGCGATCCCGCGGAACGCGAGCGAGCCCTGTTCGCGCACCTGCCCGACTACCTCGATCACGCGCGGGAGCGTTCTCCCGCGCTCGCGCGGCGGTTGAACGGGATCCCGAGCGCGGAGATCGCGGATCGGAAACGCCTCGCCCGTATCCCGGTGCTGCGCAAGTCGGAGCTGGCCGAGCTGCAGCGCGCGGACCCGCCGTTCGGCGGCCTCGCGGCCGTGCCGCTCGGACAGTGCGGGCACGTGTTTTCCTCTCCGGGCCCCCTCTTCGAGCCCGCCGCCCGGCGCGCGGACTACGGGGCCTTCGCGCGGCCGCTCTTCGCCGCCGGATTTCGACCGGGAGATCTCGTCTACAACACGTTCTCCTACCATTTCACGCCGGCCGGCCTGATGGTCGACTCGGCCGCGCAGGAGCTCGGCTGCGCCGTTTTCCCCGCCGGCGTCGGCCAGACCGAGCTGCAGGTCGCGGCGATCGCGCACCTGCGCCCGCAGGGGTACGCGGGCACCCCGTCCTTTCTGAAGATCCTGCTGGACAGGGCGGCGGAGACCGGAGCGGACGTCGCGTCCATGACCCGGGGGCTCGTCAGCGCCGAGGCGCTTCCAGCCTCCCTGCGCGCGCTGTTTGCCGCGCGGGGCATCCGCGTGCTGCAGTGCTATACGACCGCGGAGCTCGGCGTCATCGCGTACGAGTCCGAGGCGATGGAGGGCCTGATCGTCAACGAGCGGTTCATCCTCGAGATCGTCCGCCCGGGCACCGGCGAGCCCCTGCCCGACGGCGAGGTCGGAGAGGTGGTCGTGACGAATCTCGCCTCGTCGGAGTACCCGCTGGTCCGGTTCGGCACCGGCGATCTGTCCGCGGTTCTCCCGGGCGCGAGCGCCTGCGGCCGGACGAACGTCAGGATTCGCGGATGGCTCGGACGCGCGGACCAGAGCGCCAAGGTGCGCGGGATGTTCGTGCACCCGGGGCTGGTCGCCCGGGTCGTCCGCCGGCATCCGGAGATTCTTCGCGCGCGCCTCGTCGTGCGGCGCGAGTCCGACGCGGACGAAATGACGCTGCGCTGCGAAACGGAGTCCGGAGGAGGACTCGCGCTCGCCAAGGCCATCGCGGCTTCCATCCGCGACGTCTGCCAGGTTCGCGGAGAAGTCGAGCTCGTCGCCCCGGGCTCGTTGCCCAACGACGGGAAGGTGATCGACGACACGCGCCCGGTGACGTAGCCAGGCGACCGCCATGATCATCGATTCGCACGTCCACCTGCTGCCCGAGCGCCTCGCCGCGAAGATCCGGAGGTTTTTCGAGGAGCGAGGGTCGCCGCGGCTTCTCTACCCGTACGCACCCGAGGCCGCTCGGCGGGCGCTCGTCTCCGCGGGGATCGGCCGCTGCTGGAGCCTTCCGTATGCCCATCGCGCCGGTGTCGCGTCGTCGTTGAACCGGTGGATGCACGAGACGTTTTCCGACGACCCCTTCGTCGTGCCCGGAGCCACCGTTCATCCGCAGGACGACGTCGCGGCGGTCGTCGGCGAGGCGGCGGCGGAGCTCGGACTCAAAGTCTTCAAGCTCCACTGCTCGGTCGGGAGTTTCGCTCCCGACGACCGGCGCCTCGATCCTCTCTGGAGAACGGTTTCCGAGGGCGGCCAGCCCGTCATTCTCCACGGCGGCAGCGCCCCCGACGGCACGGCGACGGCCGGAGAAATCGAGGCGGTCGGGCGGGTCGCGGCGCGGTGGCCCGACGCGCGCCTCATCGTCGCGCATTTCGGCTCTCCCGCCGAGAGAGCGACGCTCGACCTGCTGGCGGCGTCGCCTTCGGTCTTCGCGGATTTGACCCCGGTCGTCGGCGACCCGGTGCGCGTGACGGGAGCCGACATCGCGGGTCTCGAGCGGCGGATCCTCTTCGGCTCCGACACGCCGACCGTCGCGGTCGCCATCGAGGACTCGCTGGCCCGCGTCCGGAGCTGGCGGCTCTCTCCGGCGGACGAAGCGGCGGTGCTCGGCGGGAACGCGGCGCGCCTGGTTCCGGGAGCGAGAGCGTCTGAGCGCTCCGATCCCCCCTCCCCGGAGGCCCGCCCGTGACGATCCCACCGGGCGGACGCCCGCGAGAGGCTGCGACCGGGGCGGGCCTCGACACGTTTCCCCGGCTCATCCTTCATCACGCGCGGGAAAGACCGCGACATCCCGCCATCCGCGAGAAGGACCTCGGTATCTGGCAGACGTGGACCTGGGAGGAGGCCGCTTCGAACGTGCGCGCCTTTGCCTGCGGCCTCGCGGCGCGGGGGTTCTCGCGCGGAGACCGCATCGCCATCATCGGCGACAACCGGCCGCGTCTCTACTGGGCGATGGCGGCGGCGCAGTGCCTGGGGGGGGTCCCGGTGCCGCTGTACCAGGACTCGGTCGCCGGAGAGATGGTCTACCCTCTGGTCGAGGCGGGGGTCCGCCTCGCCGTCGCCGAGGACCAGGAGCAGGTGGACAAGCTCGTGGAGATCCGCGCGCGGTGCCCCGCCCTGGCCGGCGTGGTGTACGACGACCCCCGCGGGCTCCGCGATTACGACCCCCGCTTTCTCGCCGGATACGAGGAGCTGCAGGCGCTCGGGCGGGCCTGGGATCGAGCCCATCCCGGCTTCTTCGACGCGCAGGTCGCCGCCGGCGCGGGAAGCGACGTGGCGATCATCCTCTACACTTCGGGGACGACCGGAAGGCCGAAGGGCGTCATGCTCACGCACGACAATCTGATCATCACCGGGAGAAACGGCATCGAGCGAGAAGGACTCACCGCCGAGGACGAAGTCCTGGCGTACCTGCCGATGGCCTGGGTCGGCGACAATCTGTTTTCGTACGCCCAGTCCTGCGTCGCCGGCTTCTGCGTGAGCTGCCCGGAGAGCGGAGAGACGGTGCTCGCGGACCTGCGGGAGATCGGCCCGACCTACAACTTCGCCCCGCCGCGCGTCTACGAGAACATGCTCACCTCCGTCCTGATCCGGATGGAAGACGCCTCGGCATGGAAGCGCCGGATGTTCGACTTCTTCATGCGGGTCGCGCGGCGCGCGGGGGCGGACATTCTCGACGGTAAGCCGGTCTCCGCGCGCGACCGCGCGC
>JALYUA010000257.1 GCA_030854005.1 Acidobacteriota bacterium | reverse complement strand
CTCGGAAGCATGCCGGAGCGTGTCCCAGTCCGACTTGCTGCCCATGATGACCGCGACGCGCGGAAGACGCTCGGAGGGCATGAGGGGATTGTATTGGGAAAGGGTTGAGCGTCGAGCGTCAAGCGTTGAGCGTTCGGATACGAAGATTGAGTGAGCGTCGAAAAGCAGGCTCTCGATCTGGAGTCCTGCTCGTCGGCTCGCGGCGGTTTCCCCGTTTGGACGCTCGACGCTCGACTCTGAACGCTCAACCTTCCTAAGACTGCAGATCCCTCGGAAGCTGATTCAGCTCCAGCCAGTAGACCGGGAGCATGCGCAGCCGCTGGAACATGAGCTCCGGGGTCTCGGATTTTGAGACGAACGAGTTGGCGCCGTGCTGATAGGCCGTCTGGATGTCCTCGCGCTCCTGCGAGCTCGTCAGAACGACGACGGGGACGCCGCGGGTCAACGGGTGCGAACGGATGCGTTTTAAGACCTCGATGCCGTCCATGCCGGGCAGGCCGAGGTCGAGCAGAATCAGGTCGATCTCGGGTTTCCTCGTCGCGCGCTCGAGCGCGCGCTCTCCCGTCTCGGCCTCCTCGACCAGAATCTCGTCTCCAAACGCGCTGTCGAGAATTCTGCGCATCACCCAGCGGTGATTCACGTCGTCTTCGACGAGGAGGATCCGTCGCGGTCCGATCAGGGGCAAAACCGGTCCTTTCAGGGCAGACTTCGACTGCTTCCCCGGACGTACAGCAAAACCGATACCCGTCGGCCCGGAACCCAGGACGGCGCCGGGCGACGTCCGTCCTCGATTCTGGAGAACCGCCAGTGCCTTTAAGGGGTTAAGATCAGGTTTTCCGGCGAAAGAGGGATGAAAAAAGGGATCTGGGTGGCAGTGGCGCTCGCTATTGGCGTTGCGGGCGCCTGGGGATACGGGGCCCTGGTCCGGCAGGAGAACGATGACGGCCGCAAGGTCCGACTCCTGGCGCTCGCGGAAGAGCAGCGTCTGGACCTCTCGTTCTCGCGGAGCGGGCGTCTCATATCGGGAGTGCCCGACGAGGGCGAAGCCATTCAGGCGCAAGCCGTGGTCGCGCGGCTCGAGGAGCCGGGCCTCGCCGAAGACATCTCGGACCTCGAACGTCAAAGCGAGCAGGTGCGCGCCCGCGAGAACGCGCGGCGGCAGGACGTCGCGAGGCTGGCGGCGCAGTGGGCGCAGACGGTGAGTGAAGAGAAGCGTCTGAGCCGGCTCGCGAAGGAGGGAATCGCGGCGGCCGCCGATCTCGAAACCCTCCAGCATCATCGCGAGGAGCTGGCCGCCGCCGTTCGCGCGCGGGAAGCGGACAAGGGCGAGCTCGAGGCGCAGACGAAGGCATTGCAATCACGCATCGACAAGGTCCAGCGTTTCGAGCGCGAGGGAACGCTTCGTTCGCCCGCGACCGGCATCGTTCTGACGCGCCACCATCGCCTCGGAGAATTCGTCCCGGCGGGAGACCCCATCCTGACGCTTCAGGTCGAAGCGCCCTACCTCCGCGTGGAAGTCCCCGAAGAGCGGCTCTCCGTCTTTTCCATCGGCGCCAGGGTCCGCGTGTGGCCGCAGGCTCGCACGGGAGAGTCGTTCCCGGCGCGCGTGCTGTCCGTGAAGCCGCGGTCGGAATTCGCGACCCGGAGAAACTGGGGATTGCAGAGCCGCGATCTCCGCACCTTTTCCGTCCGGCTGAAACCCGAAGGCGCCGCGATCGTCTCGGGCCAGACCTTCGTCGTCGAAGCGGGATCGTGATTCTCCGCGGGGGAAGCCGCCGGCCGGTCGCCGAACCGCCCGCTTGAAAATCGTCCCGCCGTTCCCCGCGACCCCGAACAAGAGTCCCGGCCCCGACACCTCGCCGCGATGAGCTCCACCGCATCGATCGAAGCGAGCGCGCTGACGAAGCGCTTCGGCGATTTCGTGGCCGATGACCGGGTGACCTTCGCCGTCGAGCCCGGAGAGACCTATGGCCTTCTCGGGCCGAACGGGGCCGGAAAGACGACTCTCATCCGCATGTTGACGACTCTGCTCCCGCCGAGCTCCGGCACCGCCCGGGTGCGCGGACACGATCTCGTCCGGGAGAAGCGGGCCGTGCGCGCGGCCATCGGCACCGTCTCGCAGGCGATCACGACGGACGAAAACCTGACCGTCCGGGAGAACCTTTCCGTGCAGGGGAAGCTCTACGGGCTCTGGGGACGGGAGCTGGCGCGCCGCATCGAGCGGCGTCTGACCCAGGTCGGCCTCTGGGACCGGCGCGCGCAGGTGACGCGGCATCTCTCCGGCGGCATGCGCCGGCGCCTCGAGATCGCGCGCGGCGTCCTTCACTCCCCGCGCGTCCTCTTTCTCGACGAGCCCACCACCGGACTGGATCCTCAGAGCCGCCGCTCCATCTGGGACCTTCTCGCCGAGATGAAGGAGTCCGACCCGGAGCTCGCGGTCGTTCTCACGACGCACGCGATGGACGAAGCGGACTTCCTCTGCGACCGCGTCGCGATTCTGGATTCCGGCCGGATCCTCCAGGAGGGCGCGCCTGAAAAGTTGAAGCGCATGCTCGACACGGGCGAGCACGTCGAGATCGAGACGGACCGGCCCGTCTCCGATGCGGACAGGGAAGCGGTCATCGCGCTCGGGGCGGCGAACTGGCGGTCGCCCGTCGCCGGTCACGCCGAGTTCCAATCGCGGCCCGGAGAAGGCCTGGGACGGAGAGCCGCGCAGCTTCTCGAGGACCGCGGCTATCGCGTCGTGCACCTGACGATCGCCCCCGTCACCCTGGAGGACGTCTTCTTTTCCTACACGGGACGCGGGCTCCGCGAGTGAGCCGTCCTGCCCGCGGTCCTCTGCTGAGCCTGCTCGGGATCGTCGCCATCTGCCAGCGGGCCTACGTGACCCTCTGGCGCCAGCCGGTGCTCCTGATCTCCACGATGATCTTTCCCCTCATCTACCTGCTGCTCCTGGGCAACTCGCTGAACCGGCCTCTCCGGGCCCTCCCTCTCGCCGTGGTGGACGAAGCGAAGAATTCTCTTTCCGCCGAATGCCTGCGGGGCGTCGCCGCGCTCGAGAGCGGCCGTCAGCTCATTCGGCTGCAGGTCGTCGAAAACCGGGCGGAGGCTCTCGACGCCCTGAGGCGGGCGCGCTACAAGGGGATCTGGGTGCTCCCGCAGGGACTCACGCGCCTCGGCCCGACGCCGTCGTTCATCGGAGACAACACGGATCGGGCGTCCTACGACGTCCTGGAATCGGCGCTCCGCGATCTCTGGCTGGAGGTCTCCGCCGCCCGGGGAGGAGTCCCCGCGGCGCCGGCCGCGCGCCTCGAGGCGTACCCTTATCTCGACTATCTGACCTACCTGTCGCCGGCCGTCGTCTGCCTGGCGATCTTCATGGGGTCGATGGTGTCCGGCGGCCTCCAGGTCCTGGAGGATCGAATGTTCGGATACCACGAGGGGTACCTCGTCACGCCGGTCTCGACCGGCACCCTCGTCGCCGGGCACATCATCGCCGGAGCACTCGTCGCCTCGATCGCGGGTGGGGCCGTCCTCGTCGCGCTCCTTTTGTTCGCGCCCGTTTCTCTCTCGGGGGCGGCGGGCATCTCGGCAGCGTTCTTCACGGTTTTTCTGACGGCCCTCGCGATCGCCGCGGTCTGGTCCCTGCTCTTCGCCCGGGCGCGGCGTGCCAGCGTGCTGCGCGGGATGTTCGGCATCATCAACGCTGCGCTCTTCTTCCCATCGGGCGCCCTGTATCCCGTCGAGAGCTATCCGGGCTGGCTGCGCGCGCTGTCGACCGTGGACCCGCTGACGTACGGCCTTCGCGCTCTCCGCGACCTGGTGCTGCGCGGCTCTCCGGTCTCCTCGTGCTATCCGCCGTGGCTCTTCTTGCTGACTTTCACGCTGGTGTGCGGAGTGCTGGCGAGGGTGTTCTTCAGAAGAGAGATCTGACTCTCAACTCTCTTTCAATTCCTCCGGATGCGCGGCTCGGGCGCGCGCTTCCTCTCCGTCGATCACTCCTTCGCGCACCAGCCGCCCCAGCGATTCCTCCAGGCTCATCGAGCCCTGTTTGCGCGTCAGCGCGATCTCCTGGTTCAGGTGCTGAAGCGCGTTCCTCCGGATGTGCTGGCGGGCGCCGTAACCGATGACGAGGAGCTCGGCGGCGGCGGCGAGCCCGCCTCCGCGGCGAGGCAGAAGGGTCTGGGTCAGTATGGCGGCCAGCGCCATCGAAAGCTCCTGGCGGATCGTCCCCTGCCGCTCGCTCGGGAAAGAGTCCGCGATCCGTGACACGGCCGACGCAGCGTCCGTCGTGTGCAGGGTCGACAGGACGAGGTGGCCCGTCTCGGCGGCCGCCAGGGCGATGCGCATCGTTTCCGGGTCGCGCATCTCGCCGACCACCAGCACGTCGGGGGCCTGGCGGAGCGCGGCGCGCAGCGCGGTCGGGAAATCGGGGGCGTCGGGGCCGATCTCGATCTGCTCGACGAGGCTCGCGCGGTGCGGGATGTCGTACTCGACGGGATCCTCGATCGTAAGGATGTGACGCGCGTCACGGCGATTGATCTCTTCCACCATCGCCGCGAGCGTCGTGCTCTTGCCCGAGCCGGTCGCGCCGCCGATGACGACGAGGCCGCGCGGCAGCCGGGTCAGCGCCTCGACCGCGGGAGGCAGCCCCAGGGACGCAAGCCGCGGCGCCTCCGCGGGAAGCGATCGGACCGCGGCGGCCGCGCGGCCCCTCTCGCGATGCAGGTTGATCCGGAAGCGGCCGAGCCCCCGCTCCTTGAATGAGCTGTCGGCGTTTCCCTCGGCGGCGTATCGGGCACGGGCGCCCGGCGTCATCGCGGGCAGGACCGATTCCTCGATCTCTTCGCCCGACAGAGGCGCCTCGGGCAGCCGCGCCACTCTGCCGTCCACGCGTACGCACGGCGGAGCCCCGGCAACGAGGAGGAGATCGCTGCCGCGGCGTTCGACTAACTCCCCGAGCCATCGGATCAGACGCGCGGCGCTGCGGGGCGCCGACTCTCCCAGCGCCGGCGGAAGGGGTCCCTCGGCGGCCTCCTCCGCCTCGCCGACCGGGGTCAGCGCCCGGCCCCCCGTGTTCAACTGCCGGATCAGGCGGTTGATATCGTCCGTCTCGTCCATCGCCTCATCGTATGGCGTATGGAAGTCCGCGGGCCGCCGCCAGAGGAGGAAGGGGAATGAACCGTGAAAACTCCGGGACCGCCCGGGCATCCAGGCGCATCATGAAGAGCATTCAGCCGTTTCGCGTGTCCCGCCTCCTTCGGGCGATCTTCTGTCTGGCGGCCTCGGCCGGGGCCATGGCCCTGGCCGCCGGCTTGAACGTTTCCCTCGCGGGTCCGGGCGCGGGGGGAGCCACGAAGCTCGCCCTCGCGCCGTCCCTCTCGTTCACGGATGACTCCTCGAGCAACTTTCCGATCCGCGGCGAGAACATCACCGACGGACGCATTGCCACGGACCGCCCGACCGCCATCTTCTTCGGGACGTCCCACTGCTGGAACACCAACCGCGAGGCCGAGCGCTTCGTCCGGCTCTACGAGGCGAAGAAGGAGTCGGTGCGATTTCTGGTCGTCGATCTGAACAAGCCGTCGCCCGATCAGAAGGCCCTCGTTTCGCGCTTCTATTCCGGATACATCCCGACACTCGCCTTTCTCGACCGCGAGGGAAGGGTCGTCTACAACAAGTCGGGAGAGACGGCGCGCGAGCGAGGCGACACGAGCGGGCTCGAGGAGCTGCTGAAGAAGGCGATGCAGGGAAGTTGAGAGTTGAGAGCTGAGAAAAAAAGTCAGGACAGCATTTTCCGGCTCCGGTCGTCGTAGAGGCCCGCGACCAGGTCCGCGTATCCGTTGTAGGGAAGCGTCGGGCGCCGCTCGATTCCGTCGGGGCCGAAGAACTTTTCCGTGGCCTGTGACCAGTGGGGATGCGGGACCGCGGGGTTGACGTTCGAAAGAAAGCCGTACTCGAAAGGCGCAAGCGAGCGCCAGAACGTCTGCGGCTCGCGGTCCATGAATTCGAACCGCACGATGGCCTTGGGACTCTTGTATCCGTATTTCCAGGGCATTCGAAGTCCGATCGGAAGCCCGTTCTGCTTCGGAAGCTCGCGGCCGTAACTTCCGATCGAGACGAAGGCGAGCTCGTGGACCGCCTCGTCGAGCCGAAAACCCTCGAAGTAGGGGGACGGATACCAGGACTTCCGCTGGTCCGGCGCCTCGGAGGCGCGCTTGAAGCTGACGGTCCGAAGGTACTTCGCGGAGGAGAGCGGCCGCGCGAGGTCCACCAGCGCCTTCAAGGGGAACCCGGTCCAGGGCACCGCGATCGACCAGGCCTCGACACAACGGTGGCGGTAGACGCGCTCTTCGACCTGCATTCGGCGGACGAGATCGTCCCGGTCCACCGAAAAGGGTTTCTGGACGAGGCCGGCGATCTCGATGATCCATGGTCGGGTCGTGAGCCTCTGCGCCGCGTGGGCCGGCGAGTCTTTCGCGTCGCCGAATTCGTAGTAGTTGTTGTAGCTCTCGACGATCCTCGGTTTCGAGATGGGGCGGTCGATGGCATAGCGGCGATTGCGCCTAGCGGGATAGAGCCGGGCGATGTCGCGGGGAACGGTCTCACCGGCGCGGGCGCTGGCGCCGGCGGGCAAGGCCGAAAAGGCCGCGCCCACGCCCGCCAGGGCGATGGTCTTCATGAACCGGCGCCGGTCCACGACGACGCCTTCCGGAGTGACTTCCCGATCCGGAACGTCCCATAGCCTTTTCCGCCGCACGCGCATCGAACGCCCCCGCGCCCCTACGGCAATCAGTCCGAGTCTGGATGGCCCAGCGGAAGAAAGGCCACCGGAGCAACAGGCGGGAGCTGAGAGCTGAGAGCTGACAGCTGACGGCTACCCCGCCAGATGCCAGTCGCTGTGGGGCGCCTGGTTCTCGACGAACCATCCGTGCAGGAGACGGCCGTAGCCCACGGGCTTCCACCCGATCGAGTCGAAGAACGGGCGGAGGGCAAAGTGCAGCCGCCGCAGGTTATAGAGGGGCACGCCGGTGAAAAAGTGGTGCTCGAGGTGGTACTGCGACGAGAGATACCAGAAGTCCCACCACCGTGACGGCTTCATGAGCGTTCCCCACTTGGCGGGGTCGTCCGGTTCGATCGCGTAGTGCTGGCCCAGCCGGTTCAACGCGAAGGCGACCGGAAACACGAGAAAATATGGAACGAGGTAGACACGGGCCAGCACTCCCGCGCCGCCGGCGGCGAAGAGGAGCCCCATGATCCCGACGTGAACGAGGATCGTCGCGAGGCGCTCCGCGGCGATTCTCCGGCGCAGCTTTGGCGGGTAGCTCGCCGTCTCCCGCGCCGCCGCCCGGAAGTAGATGGGGAAGAGCGCGGGCGTGAAGTACAGCGCCTTGTACCAGCGCAGGTTGCGCTTCGGGGACAGGTAGTGGCGCTTGGGGTCGGCATCGACGTCCCCGAGCTCGGCGTGATGGGTCAGGTGCCAGCGGGTGAACTGAAGCGCCGAGATTCCAGAAGGGATCGCATAGAGGAGCCCCAGCACCCGTTCCAGGCCGGGCCGCGGCCCGTTGAAGACGGCGCGGTGAACCACCTCGTGCAGAAGAACGGTGAAGTTGAACACGGTCCAGCCGGCGCCCGCCGCGGCCGGTATCCAGATCCAGGGCTCCGCAAATCTCCAGCAGACCGCCATCGACGCGAAGAGCAGAAGGAACTGGCGCGCGGCAATCAGGAGGTGCCGGGCGGGGCTCTTGCGATGGAGGGACTTGAGGACGTCGTGGGGGACCGCCCGGGTCAGCCGCCCGCGCAGGTCCCGCGATGCCACGGCCCAGTGGTGGTCGCCCCCCATGGGGGGATATTCCTCGGGCCGGGATGCGGGAAAGGGGATCGGTTTGGCGCTCATGGGACCAGGCTCAAAACCTCCATCTTGACGTGATTATTCTAATCCGGCGGCTTCGAAGTCAGCCGACACCCCTCCGGTTCGGCGCCGACCGGAATTTGCGTACTGCCGGCACGTTCCCATTACCCGAACCCACGGAGGATCCCGGATGCGCCGTCTCTCCCGACCCCCGACGCTCGCCGCGCTGGCGATGGCTCTCCTCCTGCCCGTCCCCCTCACCGCTTCGATCCTCTCGGACTTCCAGGCCCGGTTCGCGCAGACGATGTGGGCGGCTCAGCAGACCGAGGCCATCCTGAGGACGCTTCCGCATTCCGCGGGTGCGGTCTCGACACCGGAAGGCCTGTCGTCCTACGCGGCGCTCCTCGCCGAAAACGTCGCCGCCTTGAACGCCCTCGTCACCGTTCGGACGGTGACAGACGAACAGCGCCGGGCCCTCGCCGACGGCCTTCAGGCGGTTTCCTCGACGCTCCACGACCAGGGCGCGCTGGCCGCCAACCGCGGGCTGTCGGGGCTCGTATCCAACCTGTCCTCGCTCGAGGAGTCGTGCCGCTCGACGCTGGCGCAGCTGGGGACGGCAGGCGGCAGGCGGTAGGCGGGAGGGGCGAGGCGCGAGGCTGGTTGACCGCGGAGTACCGCGGCCGTC
>JALYUA010000187.1 GCA_030854005.1 Acidobacteriota bacterium | reverse complement strand
CTGCCGAAGGACGCGCGGTTCGACCTCTCCGCCTCCGCGATGAACGGATCGATCGTCTCGACGTTTCCGTTCGCTCCCCAGGCTGCTGCGGCAGCGGCCGCGGGCGCCGAGGCGTCCGGAGGGTCCGAGGCGGAGCGCGCGGAACGCGCCGAGCGGCGGGCGCGCGCCGAGCACTCGCGCTCGCGGCACCGGGTGGTCGTCGAGCGCAAGGGCGACGACACCGTGGTGGACGTGCCCGAGCTCGAACGCGAGCTCGAGGAGTCGATGAGGGACATGGACGTTCAGGTTCGGGAGTCGCTGCGCGACGCGGAGCGCGAGACCAGCCGCATGAAGTTCCTGATGCCCGGCGGCGAATACAAGGGATCGATCGGCCCGGCCGGCGGCGCGCGCGTCCACGTCTCCACGCTGAGCGGCAGGATCGCCATTCTCGCGGCGAACTCTCATGAGTCCGAAGCGAAACCGCTCGTGGCCCGGAGATCCTTCGTGGTGACGATCCCGCGCATCGATACCCGGGTCCACGAGAAGATTGCCGTTCCCCGCCCCCCTCGTCCCCCGCGCACGGACAGCCGGGCGCACCACGACGTCGAGGAGCCCGAAGACGAAGCCGTCGTCCGCGGAGACGTCGCGGGAGACTTTCTCGCCACGGCGGGCGCGGGGACTTATCGAGTCGGCAAGGTCTCCGGGAAGGTCAACATCCTGACCCACTCGGGAGAGATCCACATCGGAGGCGCCGGGGCGTCGGCGGATCTGAAGAGCTATGGCGGCGACATCCAGATCGGCCCGGTGCAGGGGGATCTCAAGGCGCAGACGCTGGCGGGAGACATCCGCGCCGGCGCCGTCGCGGGCTCCGTCTCGGCGGACACCTCGGGCGGGGACGTGCGGATCGACCGCGTCGCGGGGTCCGCGGACGTGAAGACCGGCGGCGGAGACGTGGTCCTGCCCTCGGTCGCCGGCGGCGTTCACGTCGAGACGGGCGGCGGCGAGGTCCGCGTCGGGCTCGTGTCGCGGGAAGCCCGGGGCGGAGTGACGATTCGGAACGCGGGAGGCGACGTCACGCTCACGCTTCCCGCGAATTTCCGCGGGGAGATCGAGCTGACGGCCTCCGACGCGGACCTCGACGAGACGGCCATCCGTTCCGACTTTCCGGAGATCGCCGTCACCCGCCGCTCCGGCTCCCAGCAGGCGACGGCGACGTTGAACGGCGGGGGCCCGAAGGTGACGGTGCGCACGTCGTCGGGATCGATCCGGGTGCGTAAGGGGCCGAATGTGAATTGAGAGGAGGGTCGAGGGTCGGGCGTTCGGCGTTGAGCGTTCGGAAGGCCTCACCCTGTCGTTTCCCGTTTCCCGTTTCCCGACTTTCCGCCTGCCGCCTCCCGCCTCCTGCCTACCGTCTTTGAAGGTACAGTTCCTGCATCTCGTCCCCGAAAGAACAGTCCCAACCGAAATGAGGAGCTGCATGAACTCTTTCAAACGCTTCGCCCCGATTTTCCTGGCGCTCGCCTGGATCGTCGCCGGTCACGCCTCCGCGGCGCCTGCCGCGAAGGCGAAGGTCGACCTCAACTCCGCCTCCCAGCAGGACCTCGAAGCGCTTCCGGGCGTCGGGGCCGCGACGGCGAAAAAAATCATCGCCGGCCGCCCGTATTCGAGCGCGGCGGACCTCTCGAAGGCGGGCGTCTCCGCCGCCACCATCAACAAGATCTCAGGCATGGTCACGGTGAGCGGCGCCGCTCCGCGCTCTGCCGCGTCGGCGGCTGCCCCGGCGCGCGAGAGCCGGACGAGTCCGGAATCGTCGCGAGCGGCGAGACCCGCGGCCGCACCCGCTTCCGCCGGCTCCTCGGCGGGCGCTGTCGACCTGAACAGCGCTTCCGAGAAGGACCTCGAGGCCCTGCCGGGTGTCGGGGCGGCGACCGCGAAGAAGATCATCGCGGGGAGGCCTTACACGTCCGTCGGCGACCTGTCGAAGGCGGGAGTCTCGGCGAGCACGATCCAGAAGATCTCGCCGCTCGTGACGGTTTCGGGGGCGCGCGCCGGATCGGGCGCCGCGTCTTCCTCGTCCGCCTCCTCCCCCCCGGCGTCGTCTCCGAGAGGCGCCGCACCGGCCGGAGCCGCGGCGTCCGGGCCCGTGGATCTCAACAGCGCGAGTGAAAAGGATCTCGAGGCGCTACCCGGGGTCGGCCCGGTGACGGCGAAGAAGATCGTGGCGGGCCGTCCGTACTCGTCCGTCGGAGATCTCGGGCGCGCCGGAGTGTCTGCAGCGACGATCTCGAAGATCTCCCCGATGGTGACGGTCCGGGCCTCCTCGGCGGCGTCCCCGAGCTCCCGCACCGCGTCCGGCGCCTCCGCCGCGCCGGCGGGCCGCGCTGTCCCGAATGCGCCTTCCGCCTCCTACCAGCCGCCCCCCTCTCCCGGCATGGTCTGGGTCAATCTCGAAACGAAGGTCTTTCACCGCGAGGGGGATCGCTGGTACGGCCGCACGAAGCGTGGCCAGTACATGAGCGAAGCCGACGCCGTGAAGGGCGGCTATCGCCTCTCGAAGGAGAAGGACGAGCCTAAGTGAAGTCAAGCGTCAAGCGTTAAGCGATGAGAGTCGAGCGGGACAGTTTCGGTTCCCGCTCGTTTCTCCTCCATTCTGAACGCTTGACGCTCAACGCTCGACGCTCAACCGGCGTCAGCGCAACCTCACCACCTTCACCGGCTCGAGCGCGACTTCTTCCCCGAAGCCCGACCGCGGGTCGTGCTTCATGGCTCCGTGGAGGTATTCGCGCAGGCCGGGCCTCAGCTCCCGCCACGGGCCCCCGAACGCCGTCACGGTCGCCGAGATGTCGGCGGCGTTGTCTCGGGTCAGGCTGCGCAGCTGGTCGCGGGTGAGAGGCGGAGCGTCGAGCCAGCCCCTCCGCGCGGCGCCTTCGAAACGCGCCGCGAGGAAGCGTCCCCACCACAGAGGGAGGTGGACGAGCGGCTTGCGGCGCTTTCCGACGGCGGTCGCGATCTCCCTGTAGATCTCGTCGAGAGTGAACGTCTCCGGCCCTCCGACCTCGTACACCTGACCGATCGTCTCGGGTTTTTCCAGGGCGTCGCCGAAGACGCGGGCGACGTCGTACACGGACACCGGCATGAACCGCGTCTGCCCGTTTCCGATGACCGGGATGAAGAGGGGATTCCAGCGCACGATCGGGGCGAGCAGCGAAACGAAGCCGTCCCCCGGCCCGAAGATGATCGACGGACGGAAGATCGTCGCGTCCAGTCCCGATTCGCGAACGGCGCGCTCGCCCCCCGCTTTACTGCGGCTGTACTCGGAGGGCGCATCCTCCGCCGCCCCCATCGCGCTCATGTGCAGGAGCCGCCGAACGCCCGCCGCGCGCATGGCGGCGACCACGTTCTCCGCGGCCTCCCGGTGCATGCGGTCGAACGTCTGGTCCCCCTTCTCGTGGATGATGCCGACGAGGTGGATCACGGCGTCCCGGCCGGCCAGGCCGCGCGTCAGAGACGCCGGGTCGAGGACGTTTCCGGCGACCGTCTCGACGGGGCGGTTGTATCGGTTTCTCGTCGCCCCGGCGTCGCGCGCGAGAACCGCCACCGAGTGGCCGCGGCGCACGAGAGCGTTGACAAGATGGGTTCCGACAAATCCAGTCCCGCCCGTGACGAGAACTTTCAAGAGCTCCTCCTTCCGGGCGACCCGGTTCGCGGCCGTTGTACCACGCGCGCTCCCTTCGTCCTCCGGCCGGGGCTCGTCTTCTCTTCTCCCGGAACCTCCGGCGGGCCCTTTTCCGCGGCTGCCGTCGCGGCGGCGGCGGGAAAGAGCGCGCTCTCGATGCGCTCTCCCGAGTCAAAGCGCCTCCGCGCCTCCTCGCGCGCCTGCCCGAGGCGCGGCAGATCGGCGATCGGGTCGGCGACCCTGAGCTCGGGAAGTCCGGACTGCCGCACGCCCAGAAGGTCTCCCGGTCCGCGCGCGAGGAGATCGCGCTCGGCGATCTCGAATCCGTCGGACGTGTCCTCCAGAATCTGGAGCCGCGCGCGGGCTTCTTCCGAGACGCGCTCCCCGACGATCAGGGCGCACCAGGACGGGCGCGAGCTGCGGCCCACCCGGCCTCGAAGCTGGTGGAGCTGCGCCAGACCGAAGGCCTCCGCGTTCTCGATCACCATGAAAGTCGCTTCGGGCACGTCGACGCCGACCTCGACGACGGTCGTCGCGACGAGGATCCCGATCGCGCCGCGCGCGAAGTCCGCGAGGACCCGTGAGCGCTCCTCGGGCGGGAGCCGGCCGTGCAGGATTCCAATCGGCGTGCCCGGCGCGGACTCTCCGATCCTCTTCGCCGTCTCCTGCGTCGCGGCGATCTCGCGCTCCCCTTCCT
>JALYUA010000165.1 GCA_030854005.1 Acidobacteriota bacterium | reverse complement strand
GGTCTCCTGCGGGCGCTCGGCGCCCGCCGACCGGCCATTGACGAGCTTCTCGTTGCGGTTGTACAGGACCGTGACCGCGTCCGATCCCGTGGCCTGGACGTTCAACTTGCCGTTCCAGGTCTCGAGCGTGCTGTCGTTGTGGAGCGGATTCCCCGCCACGTCGCTCTGGCCGAGCACGTTCAAGTTGACGTCCTGGCGCGACGCGCCCACCCAGAGCCACGCCCGGTCTCGGAGGATCGGGCCGCCCGCTTCCAGCCCCTCCTCCCGAATGAAGCGCGTCCGGTTGCTGTTGAAGCTCGTGCTCAATCCGGAACCGAGCGCTGCGACCTCGTCGGGTGTGTTCTTCGACTGCCACTGGTTCGGCGCATAGAAAAATCGGGCGGACCCCTTGACGTCGTTCGTGCCGCGCTTCGTGACCATGTTGATGGCGACCCCGGCCGTGTTGAGCGTCAGGTCCGATCCTCCCGTGGCGATCTGCACCTCCTGAAACGAATCGAAATCGAAGTAGGTCGATGAGAAACCGTTGGCGCCGTTGTCGGTCACGTTGACGCCGTCGTAGACGTAGGTGCTTTGGTAGGACCCCTTGCCGACGAAGTCGGCTTGAGAAGCGCTCTGATTCCCGGCGACGTTGACGCGATCCACGAGCACACCCGGAACCTGCTGCATCATCACCCAGACGTCGCGGGCGGTCGGAATCTGCTGCAGCTCCGCGTTCGAGAACGTCGCTCCGGTCTCCGTCTTGCGCGTGTCGATGAGCGGTGTCTCGCTCGAGACCGTCACGGCCTCCTGGACCGTCGAGAGCCGCAGCTCGACCCGGAACTCGGTGTTGCGACCGAGCGTGACCACGACGTTTTCCTGGGTGACCTTCGTGAACCCCGGAAGGGAAACGACCGCGGTGTACCGCCCGGGAGCGACGTTCAGAAATCGGAAGTTGCCCTGGGAGTCGGAGACCGTCGACTGCGGCGCGTTCGTTCCCAGAAGGGTCGCCGTCGCGCCCGGCAGGCCGTTGCCCTGGTCGTCGACCGCGCGGCCGTAGACGTTCCCGTCGTTTGATCCCGTCTGCGCCATGAGGCCCGCGCTCAGGATGATCAGGGCGACGAACGCTACGACCGGCCGACGCATCCGGGACTGGAACATGCAGGCCTCCTCATCCATTGTGCCGCTTGATAGAAACCGAGATTTCCGGACGGATTATGTAACACTCACTCGACGCGGACGGCAATCGTCGAGCGGGGACCGCCTTTGGGAAGTTGACTTCCGCCGATCGAGAGGCGATCTTGCGACGCATGAAAATTTTACCGCGCCGTATGTTTCTCCGCCCCGCTTCGGGCGCGATCGTCCTCGCCGCCCTGGTCGGCTGCTGGAGCTGCGCCTCCTCGCCGCCGGCCCGAAGATCGGAGGTGGCGGCGGCGGCGGCCCCAAGGGGTCACCTCCTGATCGTGGGAGGCGGCCCCCTTCCGCCGGCGGTGCTCGCGCGCTTCGTCGAGCTCGCCGGGGGGCCGGGCCGTGCCCAGATCGTGGTGTTCCCGATGTCGAGCTCGGATCTCGACGCGGGCGTCGAGCTCACCGCGGACTTTCGAAAAATGGGGGCGGCGGCCGAGCGCATCGTCCTCGACCACGCACAGGCCGACACCGCCGAGGCCGCGGCGCGCCTGGACGGGGTGACCGGAATCTGGTTCGGAGGCGGCGATCAGGTCCTTCTGACGAAGGCGCTCGGCGGGACCCGCACGGAAGCCGCGATCCACTCCCGGTACCGCGACGGCGCGGTCGTCGGAGGGACCTCCGCGGGCGCCGCCGTCATGTCGACACCGATGATCACCGGCGACGAAAACCATCCCGGAGGACCGCGGCCTCCGGCGAAGGGGAGCAACGACGCCTTCATGACGATCGCACGCGAGAACGTGGTCACGACCCCCGGTTTCGCCCTGATCCGGGGGGCGATCGTCGATCAGCACTTCATCCGGAGGCGCCGCAACAACCGGCTCGTCAGCGTGGTCCTGGAGCATCCGGATCTCGTCGGCGTCGGCATCGACGAATCGACCGCTCTCGAGGTCGATCCCGCGGGCGGCTGGCGCGTTCTCGGTCTGTCCGTCGCGGTCGTCTACGACGCGCGGCGCGCCGCGATCACTCCGTCCGGGGGCCCGGTCCTCGGGGCGGCGGAGATCCGGATGTCGGTGCTGCCAGCCGGGAGCCGGTACGACCTGCGGACGGGAAGAGCGGAGCTGCCGGCGCTTCGGTGAGCGCTCAGACGGAGCTGGTCGAGGGGGATCTCTGGCTCGCCCGACCGGCGTACTTCTCGACTTCGCCGATGAGCTCCCCCAGCGGAAACGGCTTGCGCAGCAGAGTCTGGATCCCGAGGGAGACGCCGAACAAATCCGCCTTGACGTGCGCGCTGATGACAACCACCGGGATCTCCGAAATCTCGGGGTCCTTCGCCTGGGCTTCCAGGAACTCCCCGCCGCTCATGACGGGCATCATCCAGTCGAGAAGGATGAGAGCGGGTTTCGCTTCGCCGCTCTTGAGATATTCCAGCGCCTGACGGCCGTCCCCGCAGCCGATCGCGCTGAATCCCGAGTCCCCGAGCGCGCTGCAGAGAGTCTCGCGCAGATCGCGGTCATCGTCGACAACGAGAACGGTGCTCATGTTCCTTTCGAAAGACCCAAGGAGTTTACTCTCAAGGGCCCTCGGCCTAAAGTGTCGGGGATGACCCGGGGCCAGCGTGCAAAGGCGATTCCACTGCGCGCCGCAGCCGGGCTGGCTGCCCTTTCGCTGCTCTGCGCCGCGCCCCTCCGGTCCGACGACTGGCCCCAGTGGGGTCGCGACGCGCGGCACGGCGCCGCCGCCTCCGTGGCGGCCCAGCCGCTCGCGTCCATCCTGGCCGACTTCGTCTATGACCCCTTTGTGGGACAGGCCACGGCCGAGTCGGGAGGAAGCCTCCTCGCCCACTATCCGGTTCCGCTTCTCGACGGGCCGGACGTCTACATGGGCACGAAAACGGGCACTTATGTCTCCTGCTCGCCCCCCGGGTCGCGGCAGCCCGCCCCGTGCGGCCCGGCGGCGTGGGACCGTCAGATCTGGAATGTTCAGAAACTGCGGTGGACCGGGACTTCCCTCGTTCCTGTCTGGAGGTTCCAGACGGACTGGAAACCGGAGCCGGACGCCGGCAGCGGGCCGAGCGGGTTCTTCGGGTGGGAGCCGGTCTTCCATCCGGTCTTAGCCGGCGGCTTCGTCTACGTTCCCGGCCGGGGGGGATCCATCTTCCGCGTCGAGAAAGCGTCGGGGGACGCGGTGCGGTTCTCACCTTTCGGAGGGCTCGACGACTCGATCTTCGTCGCCGGAGGCCTCGCCGCCGACGGCGCCGGCAACGTGTACTACAACGCCATCCAGCTTGATCTCGCGAGGCCGTGGGGAAGCGACGCCCGGGGCGGCTGGCTCGTACAGGTCCGGCCCGACGGGACCTTTCGCACGGCCACGTTCGCGTCGCTCGTGCCGGGAGCGCCGGCCGCCTCGGACGCCTGCGAGGGCACCTTTACGGGCTCCCTGCCCTATCCCCCGAGCGCCTCCGCCGTGCCGCCCACGATTCCCTGCGGCTCCCAGCGGCCCGGGATCAACGCGGTCCCGGCGATCGCCGCCGACGGAACGGTCTACACGGTGAGCCGTGCCCACTTCGGGCAGCGGCACGCGTACCTCGTCGCGGCCGACGCCTCCCTCTCCCCGCGCTGGTCGGCGTCACTGCGGGACCGGCTCTCCGACGGCTGCGGCGTCCTCCTTCCGCCGGACGGGACCCCGGGAGGGTGCCGGACGGGCTCGATCCGCGGCGTGGATCCGCAGACGAATCGTCCGCCCGCCGGCGAGGTGCTCGACCTCGCGACGTCGTCGCCGGTCGCGCTGCCGGACGGAAGCGTGCTCTATGGCGCCTACACGCGCTACAACTATTCGCGCGGACATCTCTTTCACTTCGACGGTCAGGGAGGCTTCGTCGCCGCGTACGATTTCGGGTGGGACATCACCCCGGCCATTCGCGTGCACGACCAGACGTATTCGATTCTCCTGAAGGACAACCACTACGAAACGGGCTCCTACTGCGGCGATCCGAACTTCTGCCCGAGCGAGGCGGGACGCTACGACATCGTTTCGCTGACGCCGGCAATGACCCCCGAGTGGACGTTCCGAAACACGAACACGGAGAGCTGCGTCCGACGGTCCGACGGTTCCATCTCGTGCGTCTCGGACCATCCGGACAGCTTCGAGTGGTGCGTCAACCAGCCGGCCGTGGATGCCGGCGGAGTCGTGTACGCCAACAGCGAAGATGGATTTCTCTACGCGATCGGGCCGGACGGCGCGCTGCGCCAGAAGATCTTTTTGGACTCGGCGCTCGGAGCCGCGTACACGCCGCTCTCGATCGCGGCGGACGGCCTCGTGTACACGCAGAACAACGGACATCTCTTCGCGGTCGGAAATCCCCTGCGTCCCGCGCCGCTTCCGCCGCCGCGCCACCGGGCTCCGCGAGTTCTCAGGAAGACGGCCGCGGCGTCGAGCGTACGGACCTTCCCGCTCACGGAGTGACATGGTTTCCTTCAAGCCTGTTTGGGCGCGCGTGGGTGGCGCGCACCCAGATACGACGCGGCGACCTTTCCGCGACGACGCGGCGCGCCGCCAGGGACCCGAAGTTACACTTCTTCCCATCGATCCGACGCCCGCCCCTCGCGAGTCCGCCACGTACGAGGTCGGCGCAGCGCTTCCTCTGGGTCCCCCGCCGGGCGCCGCCGCGGCCCGCGATTCCGGAGCCCCGCGCCCGCGCGCCGTTTTCGTGACGCACGGGATGGGCAAACAGATCGCGTTCGAGACTCTCGATCTCGTCGCGGAAGGACTGCGAGCGGAGGACGCCCGGAGGCGCGGCGTTGCGCTCGGGAGCCTGCCGGCGCCGCGCGTGCGCAGCGTGGCCTTCGAGGGAGAGAGACTCCAGCGCGCCGAGCTCTCGCTGAAGAGACCGGATGGATCAAACCGCGAGGTCCACGTCTACGAAGGGTACTGGGCGCCCCTGACGGAAGGCCAGGTCAACCTGCGCGACGTGATCGCGTTTCTCTTTCGCGGCGGCTGGAACGGCATCTGGAACGCGGCGCGCAAGAAAGGGTTCCGGCGCTGGCTCTTCGACCAGTACCGGCTCGTGGAGGTCCCCGCTTCGACCCTCATCCTCCTGGGAGTCGCCGTGGCCGTCGTCTTCGGGCTGGCAGCGCTGAATGCGGCGGTGATGGTCGTCGCCGTCGCGCGGATGCCTCTCGAGCACCCGCCGCGGTGGCTCTCCGACGCTCTCTTCGAAGATCTGTCGACCCTGATGAACCTGTTTCTGACGGCGGCGCTCGTCTTCGGGCTGTCGCTGCTCGCGGCGCGCGGCGTGCGGCGGCGGCCTCCCGGCTCTCCCCTGCGCGCGGCCGCCGGAGCGTTCTCCGTTCTCGCCTTCGCGGCGGTCCTCGGGGGCACCGCGCTCGCGGGGGCGTCACTTCCCCTGCTCTTCTGGGCGCACGTCCAGTGCCCGCCCGCCGAGATGAGCCGGGGCGTCCTCGGGCACGTGCTCGGAGCGAGGTTCGTCGCCGGCTTCAACGACGCCTTCGAGACGGGTGCGCTGGCGTGTCTCGCGGCGGCTGCCGCCGCGCTCGTCCTGATCTCCGCCGGCAAGCTCGTCGCGCGCGCCGGAGCGGAGTGGCGCGCCGGCGGCCGCCGCCTGCTGCTCTACGCGCTGGCGCTCCTCGGGGTCCTGTTTCTCGTCGTCCTGTTCGCGGGCGAAGTCCGCGCGGCCGCCGGGGTCTGCCGGACCGCCGCCGGGCTCCCCGTCCTCCGGCGCGGCATCTCGTGGGTGCTTCTTTTCGCGCTGTCCGCGTG
>JALYUA010000159.1 GCA_030854005.1 Acidobacteriota bacterium | reverse complement strand
GGCCACGAATCGGCTCTCCTGCGCTTCCGCTTCCCGGAGTCCCGCTGGGAGCTGTCGGGCGCGGCGGTTTTCTCTCATCGTCGTCAGGCGTGCCGGCTGGACTACCGGGTCGTGTGCGACGCCGCCTGGCGGACCCTGTCGGGGAGGGTCTCCGGCTGGGTCGGAAGCGAGACGGTCGATCTCGAGATCTCGGTCGATTCCGAGCGCCGCTGGCGGTTGAACGGGACCGAGTGCCCTTCCGTCGAGGGCTGCACGGTCTCGACCTGAATTTCAGTCCCTCGACGAATCTGCTGCCGATCCGGCGGCTCGACCTGAGCATCGGTGAGAAGGCCGGCGTGCGGGCGGCCTGGTTGCGGTTTCCCGGTTTTGCTCTCGAGCCGCTCGAACAGGTTTACTCACGTCTCGGCGACGGGACGTATCGGTATGAGAGTGGGGGCGGCCGTTTCGTCGCCGAGCTGGAGGTCGACCGGGCGGGATTCGTCACCCGCTATCCGAATCTCTGGGAGATCGAGAGCGGGCCGGACGGGTAGAGCCGCTCTGTCACGACGAGTTGCTCGGCCGCGCGGCGGCCAGAAGGGAGGGGCGATGCCCGAGTCGAACCGAGGAGGATGGAAGACCTGTCGCCGCGGTCACAAGTATCGCGGTGCCGGTCCCTGTCCGGTTTTCTGGCCGAAGGGAAGGTCCTCTCCGAAGGGATCCGCTCCCAGGGCATCTTCCCGCTGACGTGTGGTGAACGAGGTCAACGATGCGCATCCGCAGGAGTGAGGAATCGGATCTGCCGCGGATTCTCGCCGTCGTCAACGAGGCCGCGGTCGCGTATCGAGGCGTGATCCCGATCGACCAGTGGCGCGAGCCCTACATGCCGATGGATGAGCTCGTAAGAGACATTGCCCGCGGGATCGTCTTCTGGATCGCCGAAGAGCAAGGCTCCCTGACCGGCGTGATGGGGATCCAGGACAGGGGAGCCGTCGCGCTGGTGCGCCACGCGTATGTCGCGCCGACCACGCAGAGGAAGGGCGTGGGAACGAAGCTCCTTTCGCACGTCCAGGCTCTCGTCGACAAGCCGATCCTGATCGGAACATGGGCTGATGCTTCCTGGGCCATCGACTTCTATCGGCGGAATGGATTCACCGTCCTGCCGGACAGGGAGAAAGACCGACTGCTCCGAATCTACTGGTCCATTCCGGAAAGACAGATCGAGACCTCCGTCGTTCTGGCCGATCGGCGATGGATGGACGCCCGGGAGCCCGTTCCCGCGGAGTCATGATCGGCGCAGGGCCGTTCGACGGCTGCGAAGAGATCCCGGACGATATCCGCCGCGCGGCGAAGTGGGGCGAATAGTCGCGCTCCTGCGTCGTCGGTCCGCCGCTTTCTCCGATAGGGCCGAACTCTCCGCGCTCGGCCTGCGTATCCACGGCAGCAGGAGGTCTTCTTGTTCGTTCATTCCATCGCCACGGCTCTGCTTCTTCTCTCGACGTCCGCTCCGGCGGCCTCGCCGGATGCTGCCTTCGTGACGTGGGCCAGGCATCGCGTCGTCCCCATGGACTCGTCGGGCCGCGCCTTTCGGACGCTCGACGCGGGAATCGAAGGCGCGCGTCTGATCGGCGTCGGTGAAAGCGTTCACGAGGTCCAGCCGTTCCTGACCTTTCGATTCCAGCTGCTGCAGGATCTGGTGCAGCGCCATCGGGTGACCGCTCTGGTGCTCGAATCGGGATTGCCCGAGGCGATGACGCTCGACGACTATGTCCGGGGCAGGACCGCGACGATCGATTTCGATGCGGCCCTCCCGGGCGGTTTCGGCGGGCTTTCGGAGATCCGGCGCGCCATGGAGTGGCTCCGCGAGTGGAATCTCGGCCCGGGTCAGCGGCGTCCGGTCGGAGTCTACGGGGCCGATCTGCCGGCACGCTCGGGAAGCATGATCCCGGCGCTCGACCGGCTCGGAGAGCTCACCGACGGGAATCCGGACGTCCGGACTCTGATCGATTCCGTGCGGCCGCTGGCCCTCAAGGTGAGCGGCGGATGGTGGAAGGCCGCCGGCCAGAAGTACGACGCTCTGTCGGACGACGAGAAAACGGCCCTGGCTTCCGGCGTGAGCCGTCTCGGCGAGCGCGTCGCTCGTCTGTCGGAGGGGGAGAAGGATCGGCTCGAGTGGGCCAGGCGCGTGGCGCTGGTGGTCCGGCAGAACGAGGAGATGCTGCGCCTCGGCGCGTTTTCACCCGCCACGCCGCGGGACCAGGCGATGGCCGATAACACGCTCTGGGTCCTCGGGCGGCTGGCGGCCGGGGAGCGCGCGGTTTACTGGGCCCACAACGCCCACGTGCAGAAGGTGCCGGTCAAGGGACCGCCGCTTCCCCCCGGCAGCTTTCGGTCGGCCGGGATGCGATTCGCCGCGGTGCTCGGGACGAAGTACTACGCGATCGCGACCGCCTACGGAGGTCCCTCGATGGACAAAGCGGCGGTCGCGGAGACCGGGAGCGTCGATGCCGCGCTGGAAGGCCTGGCGGCGGTCCCCTTTCTGCTGCGGCTCGATGCCGCGCCGCGTTCCTCCGCCGTGGACGCGTGGCTGTCGGAGGAAAGGCTCATGCGGTTCCAGGTCGGCTACCTCATGGTGCCGCTGGGGCGTGCTTTCGACGCCGTCGCGTACTTCGATCGTGCGATCCCCGCCGCTCGCGTTCCGGCGAAGCCGGAGGGGGCGGCGCAAGGAGCGCGATGAAGCGCTGAAGGCCGGATTGGTCTCCGCTCTTGTCCGACGCGACACGCGGGACGGTATTGAGGGTTGAGGGTTCAGTGGTTAAATCCCCTTCTCCGAAAGCGTTCGTCCGCCGCCGGCGCGGCGGCCGCCTTCATGGAGGAGCGTCGATTCGAGATGGAACGTCGGGCACCCTGGGCCACCCGACTTCGCGGGGGTTCCATGATCTCAGACCGCATCGCTTCCGCAACGCCTGCCGAATCCGAGAAGCAGCTCAGGGGATTCGTTTCGAAGTTCACGCCGGCCCACCAGAAACTGATTCGCGCCGTGCGCCAGGTCCTGCGCAAGCGGTTTCCCACCGCGGACGAGCTCGTCTACGACAACTACAATTTCTTCGTGATCGGCTACGGGCCGGCGGAGAGGCCCTCGGACGCCATCCTCTCGATCGCCGCGGCGGCAAACGGCGTCGGCGTGTGCTTCATCCGCGGGGCGACGCTCCCCGATCCCAAAAAGGTGCTGCACGGTTCGGGGAAGCAGACCCGCTTTCTCCGGGTGCCGTCCGTGGACGTGCTGGAGCGTCCCGAGGTCAAGGCGCTCATGACGGCCGCCGCCGCCGACGCCCGAACGCCGCTGCCCTCGGGCCGCCGCGGCCGGCTCGTCATTCGTTCGGTCTCCGCGAAGCAGCGTCCGCGCCGGCCGGCGGCGAAGTGACGGCGCCGGGAAGGGCCGGAGGGACCGCCTGACCACGCGCGCCCCGTGGCGCCGGCTCACCGTTTGCGTCGCGCTGCTCTCGCGACCGCGATGGAGATTCTCTCGGCTCGCCTGTCTGATTCCATACGACCAGGTTCTGAAACAACGCGGTCGACCCGCAGCACGCCCTTCGATGTGAGCAGACAGCCGGTGAACCTGCACGTGATGATCAACAGGGACGATGTCCATGCCGGCGTTTCGTACGGCTGGGAAGCGTATCTGTAGACACGGGTATCTCTAGACACACGGGAGGGCGCGGCGGCATGCTCGACGAATCCGGCAGAATCGGCCCCGGCGATCCGCGATATCTCGCGGTCGTCGACAAGCAGTTCAACAAGCGGTTCAGGGCGAGCCCCGACTACGTCCGGATGGTCCGCTCGACGGATGAGGTGATCTCCGCCGTCGAGGAGGCGGTGAGCGAAGGACGGCGTCTCGCCGTCACGACCGGCGGTCACTGTCTCGAGGGATTCGTGTCGGATCGCGAGGTGCGGGTGATCATCGACATCTCGCCCATGAAGCGCGTCTCCTACGACGCGGAAAGGCGCGCCGTGGCCGTCGAGGCGGGCGCCACGGTGGGGGAGACGTTCAAGGCGCTGTTCGAGGCCTGGGGAACGGTGATTCCGCTCGGCGAGTTCCCGGAGATCGGCATGGGCGGGCATGTGGCCGGGGGAGCCTTTGGATTCCTCTGCCGCCAGCTCGGACTCGCGGCGGATTTTCTTTATGCGGTCGAAGTGGTCACCGTGGACGAGGACGGACGCGCGAGAAGCGTGGTGGCGACCCGCGAGGCATCCGATCCCAACCGCGATCTCTGGTGGGCTCATACGGGCGGTGGCGCCGGCAACTTCGGCATCGTCACCCGGTACTGGTTCCGGTCGCCCGGAGCCTCCGGCGCCGATCCCGCGGCGCTGTTGCCTCGAGCGCCGGAGTCGATCACGACCTTCAAGGCGGAGTGGAGCTGGAGCGACGTCGATCAGCCGGCCTTCCTCCGGCTTCTCCAGAACCACGGGACGTGGTCCGAGAACAACAGCGGCGCCGATTCAGTAAACGCCACTCTCTGGGCGCTCCTGGAGATCCACCGCAAACAATTCGGCAAGATCGTCATTCGAGGAGTGAGCACGGCCGGCGTCTCCGCCGAGCGCCAGATCGACGACCACCTCGCCGCAGTCGGCGACGGCGTCGGCCACTTGAACGGCCGGGAGTCGGCGCGGATGTCCTGGCTCGAGTTCGCCCTGAATCCCTTTCCCGACCTGTTCGCCGCGCCGCCCGGCGGCGTCAGCACGAAGGTGAAGGATGCGTTGCTGAAGAAACGGTTCACCGATCTCCAGATCGACGCGGCCTACGACTATCTGACCCGCACCGATCACGACATCGTGGGCGGAATGTTCGGGCTGGCGACCTACGGAGGGCGGATCAATACCGTCCCGTCCGACGCGACCGCCTCCGCCCAGCGCGGGTCCATTCTCGACATCGCCTGCGTGGCGGGATGGGTGGATCCGGGAGACGAGGCGAAAAATCTGACGTGGGTTCGTTCGTTCTATCGGGATCTGTTCGCCGACACCGGCGGCGCCCCGGTCCCGGGCGAGCGCTACGATGGCGCATTCATCAACCATCCGGATACCGACGTCGCCGACCCGGCCTGGAATACTTCGGGCGTGCCCTGGCACGCGCTGTATTACCAGGCGGGGTATCCGCGCCTGCAGCGCATCAAGGCCCGGTGGGACCCGCGGGATGTGTTCCGGCACGCGCTCTCGATCCGCAGACCCTGAACGGGAGCCGCTTCGACCCGGTCGGCCCGAGACCGATCCGCGGAGTCTCGCCGGCGCCCACCGGCAGGCACCGCCAAGCGTTGGCGATAAACGGCAGTGGAAAGTCCGGCAGCGCCGCCTGACCTTTCGCCGGGCGCAAAGCGCCTGCCACGGCTCGATTTCTGATTGAATTCGAGACGGCGTTTTCAAGGAGCGGCAATGGAGTTCGACCTCGAGCAGGGCCAGGCAATCCTCGAGCGCACGCCGGGCACGCTGCGGGCGATGCTGGCCGGGCTCTCCCCGGCGTGGATCGACGCGAAGGAAGGGCCCGACACCTGGAGTCCCTACGTGGTCGTGGGTCATCTCCTCCACGGCGAGCGCGCCGACTGGATTCCACGAGCCGAGCTGATCGTCGCACAGGGCGCGAATCGGCGCTTCACGCCGTTCGACCGTCTCGCCCAGTTCCGTGAGAGCCAGGGAAAGACGCTCGGGGCGCTGCTCGATGAGTTCGCGCGGTTGCGCTCGGAGAACCTCACGACGCTCGCCGGATGGCGATTGACCGATGTCGAGCTCGCGCTCGAAGGAGAGCACCCGGAGTTCGGAGCGGTCACGCTTCGTCAACTGCTGTCCACGTGGGTCGCGCACGACCTCTCGCATCTGGCGCAGGCTGCCCGGGTGATGGCGAAGCAATACCGCGAGGCCGTCGGACCGTGGCGCGCGTACCTGCCGCTTCTCGATCGCTGAAAGTCTGTCGCGTGGATCGGCCGTTGCGGTCGTCGAAAGAGGAGGAAGCCGGATGACCGACCGCGTCGAGCTCTTCTACAGCACCTACCGGCATTTCACCGATCCCGTCTCGGACGCGGTCCGGAAAGAGACCTTCGGCGCGGACATCGGGCAGAACAGCTGGCTGACCGTCGACGAGTACGAGCGTCTTCTTCCGTGGCTCGATCTCTCCCCGGACGATCACGTGCTCGAGGTCGCCAGCGGGTCCGGCGGACCGGCGCTCTACGTGGCCCACGCGACCGGGTGCCGCGTGACGGGAATCGACGCCAACGAGAGCGCGGTGGCCGTGGCGTCTCAGGCGGCCGCGAGGACCGGCGCCTCCGAGCGGGTTCGATTCCGGCTGGCGGACGCCACTTCCCGGCTGCCCTTCGAGGACGATGCCTTCGATGGGCTTCTGTGTGTCGACGCGATGAATCATTTCCCGCAGAGGCTGTCCGTGTTCCGGGAATGGCGCCGCGTCCTTCGCC
>JALYUA010000143.1 GCA_030854005.1 Acidobacteriota bacterium | reverse complement strand
GTCCGAACCGGAGTCTTCGACGTTCTGATCCGCTGACTGCTCTTTTGAGCCAGGAGGGTGGCATTCACCCGCCGCGGTGGATAAGCTCGAAGCCGAAGCGAAAGAAGTGAATGGAGGCGACGTGTGAGCTGGCTCGCCTGGCTGGGTCTCGCGGTTCTGGTCGGAGTCGTCGCGGCCGTCACCGGGCTGAAGCCGAAGGGGACCCGGCACGTGGCCGGCACGCGCATGATGGGAATCGGGCGGTTAGTGCTCTTTTTCCTGCTCGCCCTCTTCGCGTGGCTCGCCTGGCGCGCCCGCTCCGGCGGCTGAGCCGCCGTCGGGCAGCTCCAGGGCCGGCTGGCCGTCCGAGGGGGCCGGAGCGGCGCCATCTTCGAGGTTGTGGAGGGAGACTCCCAGCAGACGCACGGGCCGGACGCCCGCTTCTGTCTTTTCGATGAGGGCGAGGGCCCGCTCCCGGACCTCTTCCAACGATCGTGTTGCTGGCCGCCGGGTCTCGCTGCGCGTGATCGTCTGGAAGGTCGAATAGCGGAGCTTCAGGACCACGGTGCGCGCCGCGAGCTCCTTCTTCTCGAGAAAGCGCGCGGACGCCTCCGCCAGCCGCGCGACTTCCTCGCGGATCCTGCTCACGTCCGTCAGGTCGCGCGCGTAGGTCTCCTCCGAGCCGATCGACTTGCGCTCGCGGTCGGGCTCGACGGCCCGGTCGTCGTCCCCATGCGCCAGCCTGACAAGCCATTCCGCGAGACTTCCCACCGCGCCTCGAAGCGTCTCTTCCGACGCGAGGCGGACGTCGACGAGCCGGTCGATCCCCGCGGCGCGCAACCGCTTCGCGGTGACGGGGCCGACCCCCCAGAGCGCATCCACGGGCAGCTTCTGGAGGAACGCCTCGACCCTTTCGGGCGCGATGACGGTCAGGCCGTCCGGCTTCTTCCACCCGGAGGCGATCTTCGCGAGGAACTTGTTCGGCGCGACGCCGGCCGAAGCGGTGAGCCCGGTGTCCTCGCAGATGCGGGTCTTGATCCTTCGAGCGACGTCGACGCCGAGGGGAATTCCCCAGGCGTTCTCGGAAACGTCCAGGTACGCCTCGTCGAGCGAGAGCGGCTCGACGAGCGGCGTCACCTCCCGGAAGATCTGGAAGACCTGTTCGGAGACCGCCCGGTACTTCGCGAAATCCGGACGGATGATCACGAGCTCCGGGCACAGGCGCACGGCGCGGGACATCGGCAGGGCAGACCGGACGCCGTACTTCCTGGCCTCGTAGCTCGCCGCGGCCACGACGCCGCGGCTCTCGGGGCTTCCTCCCACCGCGACCGGGAGGCCGCGAAGCGCGGGGTCGTCCCGCTGCTCGACCGACGTGTAGAACGCGTCCATGTCGACGTGGAGAATCCGGCGGACGCGGCCCTCGTCGGCGGCGGAAGTCATCGCCGGCTGCCGAACTCGGTGTCGGCAGCGGCCCCAGACGGACGCCATCCGGTCTGGACGCTCAACTGCCGTGGCGCAAAAGCCGGCGGGACGGGTCGGGGCCTCACGATCAGCTCGTTTCCATCGGCCGAGACGTCGTACTCACGGGGCCAATCCTCGCGGTGTCCGGAGGCGAACGGGCCGGAGAAGAGAACCTGCGGCGCTCGCGGCACCGGAGACTCCCCGGCGGAGATCTCGACGGAGAGGAACTGATCTCCGAGACGGTAGAGGATTTCTTTTCCCCCCCTTGTCCAGGCAGGCTCCGCTCCTCCGTCTCGAGAAATCTTCGTGCGGGTTCCGGGACCCGGGAACGGCCTCAGGTAGACCTCGTCCTTGCCGCTTTCGTTGGAGACGTAGGCGATGAAGCGCCCGTCGGGAGAAAAATTCGGAGCCGTCGTGTCGTACGGAATCGCGAGCCACGGCCGCCCGGCGTGGGTTCCGTTGACCTCCGCCGTCCAGATCTCCGAAGTTCCGCGCGAGTCCCCGATTCCGTGCACGACCGTGTACGCGACGAGCCGGCCGTCCGGAGACCAGGACGCAGGAAACTCCGCGTCGCGCACTGGAGTCGGGGTCTCCGGTTCGCGACTTCCGTCGACGCGTCTTACGGCGAGACGGGGATTCTTGTCGTTGTACCAGGCGTAGGCCAGCTGTCGTCCGTCGGGAGACCACGCCATCGCGAAGAAACGCCCGGGCTCGGGCGTCAGCAGAGTGAGGACCTGGCGTTCGCGTTCGAACAGATAGATCTTCCCGCTCTGTCGATTCCAGCGCACGAGCGCGATCTGCTTTCCGTCGGGCGACAGGCGGGGATGCGAGTATTCGCCGGGAGGGAGGGGGAGCGCGCTTCCCTTTCCTTCCCGATTGACGGCAAAGACGGGCGTGGCGTCCGACGTCACGCCCGCCCCGCTGACACCGACGAGCACACCGTTGGCCGCGTCGAAATGGGCGATTCCGTATTTCCAGTCGACGACGAAGTTCCCGGCGACAGGCTCCGGCGATCCGACCGTCTTCCACCGCGCCAGGTCGATCCCGATCGTAAACAGACCCCGACCTCGAACGAAGATCAACCTCCCGTCGCTGACATACCGGGCGTACTGGCTGCCTTCGAGCAGGACGTGGCGCTTCAGAGATCCGGGTTCGAGAATGGCGATCTGCGCGCCGTCGAGATCCTCGAAATCGTGGCCTTTGACGATGCGGACGAGAGTTCCCCGCCTCTCGGGGAGAGCCTGCGGGAACTGGTGCGCGTGCTCACCGGCGGCGAGGCTGCTGAAAGGCTCGGGCGTTCCCCCCTTGTCGGAAACCCGGGAGAGCGCTTCGTTCGGCGTTCGTGCGTAGAGGATCCACCCGTCCGTTCCCCAGGTTCCTCCATGGGATACCGCGGGAACTGTGCAGACCCGGACGGACGCGCCTCCGGTCAACGGAATCTTACGGAGCTCCGATCTCGTGAAGAAGCCGATCCACTCGCCGTCCGGTGAGAAGAAGGGCCCGGAGGCCTGCTCCGTTCCTTCGATCGGCATGGCATCGCCGCCATCGAGCCGGCGGCGGTAGAGGCGTGTCGTGCCGCTCTCCACTCCTCGAAAGACGACCACGGAGCCGTCCGGAGAAAGCGCCACGGCCGGCCGGCTCCCCAGCCCCGCCAGCACGCCCTCGGGAAGCGTAAGGGACGCCTGAAGCCGGCGCGCCGGCGGTGGCGGAGCCGGCGTGCGCGACCAGAGAAACGCGCCCGCGGCCGCCGCTCCCAGCAGGCTTCCCGCGAGAAGCCACGCCCACGGAGCGCGCGCCCGCGCGGGGACATTCTCGAAGGGCGCGGTCGAAACCGTTTCCGCGTCGTGGGACGGCGTCATCGCCTCTTCGAGCTCCAGCCGCGCGTCCGCGATGTCGTGGAGGCGCTTGCGCGGATCCTTCTGAAGGCAGCGCCGGAGAAGCTCGCGAACTCGAGTCGGCGTCGAGGGCGGCAGCGCGGCCCAGTTCGGCTCGTCGGCGACGATGGCCGAGAGGGTGTCGGAGACCGACTCGCCCGGAAACGCGCGGCGCCCGGTCAGGCACTCGTAGAGCACACATCCGAACGAGAAGATGTCGGTGCGCTTGTCGAGAGCCCGCCCTCGGGCCTGCTCCGGGCTCATGTACGCCGCCGTTCCGAGGATGATCCCGGTCTGCGTGCCGAGGCTGATCGTCGGAGACCCGGACTGCTCGCCGGAAGCGGGGCGGCGCTCGGCCGTCTTCGCCAGTCCGAAGTCGAGCACCTTCACCGCTCCGTCCGGCCGAAGCATCACGTTGGCCGGCTTCAGATCCCGGTGGATGATGCCGGCGTCGTGCGCCGCACCGAGTCCTGAGGCTATTTCGGCGGCGATGCGCAGCGCCTCATCCATCGGGAGCGGCCAGCCTCCGGCGAGCCGCGACGCGAGCGTCTCTCCCTCGATGCACTCGAGGATCAGGTACGCATGTCCATCCGCGGACTCCTCGAAGCCGTAGATCGATCCGACGTTCGGGTGGTTGAGGGACGCGAGCACGCGCGCCTCCCGCTGAAACCGGGCGAGCCGTTCCGGGTCGGACTCGAACCCCGGCGGCAGCGACTTCACGGCGACGTCGCGTTCGAGACGCGTGTCGCGCGCGCGGAAGACGTCCCCCATGCCGCCCTTTCCGAGAGGGCCGGAAATCTCGTAGGGGCCGAGCCGGCTGCCGGGGCCGAGCGCCACCTCGCTAATACGAAACGAGAAGGCGGGCCGCCCGCTCGACTTCGTCTTCGGTGGGAAGAAAGAAATCCTCGAGCGGGGGAGAGTACGGGACCGGGGTATCGAGGGCCCCGATGATACGCACGGGAGCGTCGAGGTGTTCGAACGCCTCTTCCTGCACGATCGCGGCGATGCTCTCCCCGATGCCTCCCGTGCGGGAGTCCTCGTGCACGATCAAAACGCGATGGCAACGCCGCGCGAGCGCCAGCACCGCGTCGCGGTCGAGCGGGACCAGGCTTCGCAGGTCGAGCACGGATGCCTCGATCCCGCCGGCGGCGAGCTTTTCCGCCACGCGCAGAGCGACGTGGACATACGCCCCGTACGAGATAATCGCGAGGTCGGCGCCCTCGCGCCGCAGCGCGGCTTTTCCAATCGGCAGCGGCGCCGGGGCCTCGCTCGGCAGGACCTGCTTGATACGGGGATCCCGGTACAGGGCGATGTGCTCATAGTAGAGGACCGGGTCGGGATCGGCGACCGCCGCCGCCATCAGCGCGCGCGCGTCGGAAGGCGTGGACGGCACCACGATCTTCAAGCCCGGCGTCCGGTAGAACCAGGGCTCCGTGTTCTGGCTGTGGTACGGGCCCGCGTGCCGCAGGCCTCCCCACGGCATTCGGACGACCATCGGCACGGACGCGCCCCACCGGTAGCGGATCTTCGCAGCGTTGTTGACGAGCTGGTTGAAGCCGGTCGCGACGAAGTCGTTGAACTGCATCTCTCCGATCGGCCGCTGGCCCGCGAGCGCGGAGCCGACGCAGACGCCGAGGACCGCGCCTTCCGCGAGCGGCGAGTTCAGGATCCGGTCCGCATGTTTCTTCAGAAGCGGCCGCAGGAGCAGAAAGGCGTTTCCATACGCGCCGCCGACGTCCTCGCCGTAGACGAACACCCGCGGATCTGCTTCGAGCGCGTCTCCGACCCCGAGCATCACCGCCTCGAGAAACGTGCGGCCCTTCGGATCGAACCCCGGCCCCGTTTCGAGGGCCGGCATCGGCGGGGATTCCCCGCGACGGATCTTCGGATCGAGCGGCTCGATCCTCCGGCGTCCCGGTTCGTTCGCGAAGACGCCGGTCCCGGCGCTCTCGGGCTCGGGCCACGGCGCGTCGATCACCCGGCGGGCCTGTTCCTCCACCAGGGCGTCCGCCTCGCGCCGAAAACGGTCGAGGTCGCCCGGAGCGATGAGGCCTTCCGCCTCGAGCTTCGCCGCGTAGGTGGCGATCGGCTCGCGCCGGGACCAGAAGGCGTAAAGCTCCTCGTCCGCGTAACCCCCCTCGGAGGGCTTCGGATAGCCCCAGGAAATCGCGGGCTCCTTGCCGAGGTAGAGCATGTCGTCGTGGTGCGCGTGGCCGCACATGCGCATGCAGACGAGCTCGATCAGGGCGGGTCCGCGCCCCTGCCGCGCTCGATCGGCCGCCCACGTGAAAGCGGCGGCGATCGCTTCGGGATCCGTCCCGTCGATTGTGATTCCGGGAACACCGTAGCCGGTCGCCTTGTCGGCAAACACCCGTACGGCGGACTGATCCTCCACCGGCGTCGAGAGCGCCGTCTGATTGTTCTGAACGCAGAAAATGGCCGGCAGCCGCCTCGCCGCGCACAGGTTGATCGCTTCGTGCCACTCGCCGAGCGACGTGCCGCCTTCGCCGATGAAGGACACGGCGACCCGCCCGGAGCCGTCCCGGGAGAACGCCATGGCGAGGCCGGCGGCCGTGAGGGAGGAGACGGCGAGCGGAGCGGACGCCGGAAGAACCCCCCACGAGAAGTCGCCGACGTGAAGGTCCTTCCCCTGCATGGGCGACCCGGCTTTTCCCATCTGGGCGGCGAGAACGAGCCGCACCGATTCGGGGTCCGGCCGCATGGCGAGCTCGGCGCCGAGGTCTCGGATGAGAGGCGCGACGACGTCACCGCACCAGGCGCCGTCGGAGGAGCGGTAGTCCGCGCCGCGCTTCAACCTCAGGGGCGCGGCGTAGATCGCCTCCTGACCGAGCGACCGGAAGCCCTTTCCCTGAAAGGACACGCCCCGATAACGCACTTCGCCGCCGGAGAAGAATGCCTTGAGGCGGTTGTCCGTCGCCCGCGTCAGGATCATCCCGCGCAGCATTTCGATCCGCTCGTCTCGCGTGAGCGAAGCCGCGATCGCCTCGCGGCGCAGGAACCCGTCGCAGGCCTCGAGGAGCTCGGTCGTCGCGCTGGTGAGGCGGTTCTCGACGGTGACGCCCGGAGTCGTCTCCGGCAAGCCATGAGGCGGGGATCCGGCGAGGGCGCGCGAAAGCGCCCGCGCGAATTTGCCGCGGAGCGCGTCGATGGCCGCCGCGTTCCTCCCCGGGTCGTTCTCGCAGCAGGAAGCAAACGCCGCCAGCGCCGGGGCGAGGGCGAACGGATGGCGTTCCGCGACGAAAGCCGCGAACCGGTCCGTGAGACCAGCTCGGCGGGGCGAAGAGACGGAGGCGGGCGGGACGAACGTGCGAGCCACTGCCCGGATGCTAGCGGCTCCGGAACGAGGTGACAAGGAGACTCGTCGGGGGGAGGTCGGGAAGCGAACCGCTGCGGTAGAATTGCCCCACGGTTTGAGCGCCCGCCCCTCCTCTTCCAGCGGAAACTCCGACTCCGCGCGGTCCGGCCCGGAGCGCGGCGGGGCAGTGGCGCCCTTCACCCCTCCGAAACGCAGGGAACCGGAGTGACCGGCGGCGTTTCGACCGGGCCCGAGACGCGGAAGATGCTGGTCCGCCTCCTTCAGCTCGCTTACTCGGGAGAAAAGGCGGCCGCGCTCGCCTACCAGGGTCATGCCCGGTCCGTTCGCGATCCGGACGAAAAGGCGATGATCGCGAAAATCGAAAACGACGAGTGGATCCACCGGCGCAAGGTCGGCGCCCTGCTCGACCGCCTCGGAGCGCGGCCCCTCGCCGTCCGGGAAGCCCGGGCGAGCGCCGTCGGGCACACGCTGTCGGTCCTCTGCAGCCTCGCCGGCTGGTTCCTGCCGATGTTCCTGGCCGGCAGGCTCGAGACGAGGAACGTCTGCGAGTACGAAAAGGCCGCCGGGTGGGCCGCGGAGCTCCATCTCGACGACTTCCTTGCCGACCTTCGCGAAATGGCGGCGGTCGAGGTGGAGCACGAGAAGTACTTCCACGAGGTGATCGGGCGGAACGCACCGGAGAGACGGCCGCAGAGCTGAAAAGAGGCGGAAGCGTCGCCGCCTCCGCCCCCGCGAACCGGGTTACTTGACGCCGAGCAGCTCGACTTCGAAGAGGAGCGTGGCGTTGGGCGGGATGACGCCGCCGGCGCCGCGGGCTCCGTAGCCGAGCGTCGGCGGAATCAGGAGGGTGCGTTTCCCGCCGACCTTCATCGTCGAAACGCCCTCATCCCATCCCTTGATGACCTGTCCCTGTCCGATCACGAACTCGAAGGGCTTGCCGCGGTCCACCGAGCTGTCGAACTTCTTCCCCTTCGCTCCGCCCTCCCAGAGCCAGCCCGTGTAGTGCATGACGCAGGTCTGGCCGTTCTTGGGCGAGGCGCCGGTGCCGACGACCGTGTCTTCGTACTGCAATCCGCTCGAGGTCTTCGTCATCTTGCTGTCGCTCTTTTTCTCCGCGCCCTGCGCGGGCGCAGCATTGTCCTTCTGGGTTCCCGAGGCCGGCAGCACCGCGAGCGCGAGCGCCGCGGCGCCGGCGAGAATCAGAGACGCTTTGTTTTTCATGCTTCGATCGTCCTTTCTGGTCATTGGAAAATGCGGCGTGGAAGTTATCAGGTCTTTCCCCGCGCCGACAACGGATAGCTGATAGCTGACAGCTAGTCTTCCCGGGGATAGCTCTTCAGAAGCCCGTTCTCCGTCATCAGCTTCTCGATCCGGGCGATGTCGCGGGGCACGAAATCGGACAGGATGTCGGTGCCCTTCTCGGTGATGACGATCACGTCTTCGAGCCTGACGTAGATCTTTTCCTCGGGGACGCGCAGCGCGGGCTCGATCGTGAACACCATGCCGGGCTTGAGGGGCCCCTCGTGCGGGCCGTCGTCGTGGGTCGCCATTCCCACCCAGTGCCCGAGCGTGGCGTCCGGCCTTTCCGCGGATTTCCGGTATTCCTCGACAAACGCCTTCGCGGCCTGGGCGTGCGTCTCCTTCGAGAAACGGGACGACGCCAGAATGCCGTCCATCTTTTTCGCGGCCTCCTGCATGCAGGCGGAGGCGGTGACATTGGGGCGGATCGAATGGAGGATCGCCTCGTAGCAGGCGAGGTAGAAGCCGTAGAGCTCCCGCTGCCACGCCGAAAACTTTCCGTTGACGGGCCACATGCGCGTGACGTCGCTCATGGCGTAGCCGACGTCGGGGGCGAAGTCCATCAGGAGGAAATCGCCGTCTTCCATCTTCCGCCGCCCCGCGTTGTAGTGCGGGTACCAGGCGTTGCGGCCGCTGGCGATCAGCGAATAGTAGGCCTCGCCCTGCGCGCCGTTTCGGTAGTAGATGAACTTCGCCAGCCCGTCGAGCTCCCGCTCATACTGTCCCGGGCGCGTCGAGCGCATCCCCTCCATCAACGCGAGCCCGGAGAGCCGGGTCGCGCGCCGGATCATCGCGATCTCCCGGGGCCGCTTGATGAGGCGGAGGGAGTCGAGCGTCGGGGTCAGGTCCTTCACGTCGAACTGCGGGAAGCGCTCGCGCAGCAGTGCGGCGAAGCGGCCCTCGCGCGAGGGGCTGCCGTCCCACGGGTCGGAGGCGACGTCGGCGATCCGCCTCAGCCCGAGGTCGCGGCTGACCGCGAATCCCTCCGCCGGCGACAGGGGCATATACGCGGCGCGGACGTTCGAGCGGTGGAGAAGCCGCATGAAGGATTCGCCGAGAAGCTCGGGCCCGGCGACGGCGTCTACTCCCGAGAGCTTCCGCACCTCTTCCGCGTCCTCCGAGGAGAGGACCTTCCCCTCGCCGCGCTCCCGCCCTTCGTTGCGGTGGGGGAGGAAGAGCGTCGTCCTGCGATTGGTCCCGTCCAGAAGCAGGTAGGCGTTCGGGATCTCGACACCGCACAGGTAGTAGAAGTCGTTCGACTGGCGGAAGCGGATGTAGCCCACCGGAGTGGGAGCGCCGGCGACGATCGCGAAGGCGGACTTGCCGATCGCGTCGAAGACCCCGGCGCGCCGGGCGGCGAACTCCTCCGTCGGGTAGTCGGTCGTAAAAGGGGAAAAGCCTTCCTGCGCGCGCGCGCCGGAGGCCATGGCGGCGGTCATCACGCCCGCGCAGAGAACGCGAGCCAGGGCGAGTCGTCGGGTGTCCATCGAGCGCCTCCTTGGAATCAAGAAAGCGCCACTTTATCGCCCCGCGCTACGCCTTCTTTTTCTTCTCGATCGACGCGATCTGGATTCCCTTCATCCCGTTGCGGACCGAGACGGTCCCACGCACCGTGACCGGCACGTCGGCGAGATTGGCGACGCGGTCCTTGACCGAGAACGGCTTCTCTTCGAACAGGACGTAGAGCGTGCCATCGTCCGTCAGGAACCCGGCGGGAACGCCGCGCGCGATGCAGGCGTTGGCGCACGCGGTGTGAGCGGCGTCGCGGATTCCGTGGGTGACGTAGCAGTGCAGGTCGACCACGGTCCCCTGGAGCGTCACGTCCGGGGCCTTTTCCTCGGCGGCGGTGGACGCGGCTTTGAGCGCCACGAGGATCAGGATGGCGATGGAGGCAAAGGCCAGTCTCTTGCGCATGGCGGGTCTCCTTTTCTTCCCCGGAGTTTCTGCGCGCGGCGGGCGCCGCCGCATGTGCCGGAAGTCCCGATCGTGAAAACGTGACTTCCGGCACGGGCTTCGCGGGCCGCCGCCCTATACTTTCGTCACCTCCAATGAACGGGACCTTCCCGGCCGAGTACTCGCGCCTGCTCCGCCTGGCTGGAGGCGCCGTGTGGATCATCGTTGGATTTCCCGTCCTGACCAGCTTCCGCCAGGCGCGGGCGTCCGGGTCGAGCGCCGGCGCCTTTTTCGCCTGGGTCGCCGCGTTCCTGCTCTTCGCCATCGCCTATTCCGTGACGTCGGGCCAGGGCCGGTTCGAACGGGACCGGAAAGGCGCCCTCCTGCTGGTCGCCGCTCAGGCCGCGGCCGTTCTCGCACTCGTGGCGCTCCCGCCCTGCTACGGGCTGGAGGGCGCGTTGATGGTGCTCGTCGCCATCCAGCTCGGCGGCAGGGTGTCTCCCGCGGCGGGCGTCCTCTGGATCGTGGCGCAGAGCACGCTGCTCTTTGCCGCGATGAGCCTCCACTGGAATTTGCACTCGGGCATCATGATCGCGGGCGCCTATTTTCCCTTTCAGCTCCTGGCCTTCTGGACGGCGCACCTTCTCGCGCGCGAGGGGACGGCGCGGCAGGGTCTCGCCCTCGCCAATGCCGAGCTGCACGCGACGCGGGATCTGCTGGCGGAGGGTCATCGGATGGCGGAGCGGCTGCGCATCGCTCGCGACCTCCACGATGTCCTCGGCCATCACCTGACCGCGCTGGCGCTGAACCTGGAGGTCGCGAGCCACCAGGTCTCCGGTCCCGCGCACGCGCAGATCGAAGCGGCGAGGGACCGCTCCCGCGAGCTCCTCGGGCAGGTGCGCGAGGCCGTGCGCACGCTGCGCGCCGGCGACGGCGTCCGCCTGGATGCGGCGATCCGGCGGCTGGCGGCGGGGATCCCGAGCCCGCGCATCCACGTGCGATTCGAGGAGAATCTCGCCGTCGCGGATCCGGCCTCCGCCCAGATCCTGCTGAGGTGCGCTCAGGAGATCATCACGAACGCCGTCAAGCATTCGGGCGCGCAGAACCTCTGGCTGAGCGTCGTGTCGAACGGCGGCGCCATCGAGATCCAGGCGCGCGACGACGGCCAGGGGTCCTCCGCGGCGCGCCCGGGCGACGGGCTGACCGGGATGCGCGAGCGGCTCGAGGAGCGGGGCGGCCGCCTGGCGGTCCGTACGGAGCCGGGCCGGGGGTTCGAGGTCGTCGCCGTTCTCCCCGCGGGCTAGGGTGTTCCCCATCCGCGTCTGCCTCGTCGATGATCAGACGCTGGTGCGGGAGGGGATCCGCAGCCTGCTGGGGCTCGCCGACGGCATCGAAGTCGTGGCCGAAGCCGGCGACGGAACCTCCGCGGTGGCGGCGATCGAAGCGGCGCGCCCGGATCTCGTCCTCCTCGACCTTCGGATGCCGGGATTGTCCGGGATTCAGGTGCTCGAGGCGCTCTCCGAACGCCGCTCTCTCCCGCCGACGATCGTGCTCACGACCTTCGACGACGAGGAGCTGGTGGTCGAGGCGTTCCGCGCGGGCGCCCGCGGCTTCCTCCTGAAGGACGTCTCACTGGAAGGCCTCGTCCGCGCCATTCACACCGTCATGGACGGCGGCACGGTCGTCGCCCCGGTGCTCGGAGCGGACACGGCGCGCGGCGCAAAGTCCGTGGGATCCGATTTCCCGCGCCTGGAGCCGCCCGACCCTCTGACCGCCCGCGAGATCGAGGTGCTCCGCCTGATGGCGCGCGGGGAGAGCAACCGGGAGATCGCGCGCGCTCTCTTCGTCGCGGAGGGAACGGTCAAGAACCACGTGTCGAGCATCCTGTCGAAGCTCGGCGTCCGCGACCGGACGCGCGCGGTCCTTCAGGCGATCAAGTCGGGGGCGATCGAGTGACGAGCTGTCGGCTGTCAGCTATCAGTTGTCGGTTCTCCGTTCTAACGCGCTGTCACGGGTGGAGCAGGACCTTCAAGACGCCGGGCTTCGCGGATTCCGCCAGTGCCGCGGTCGCGCGACCTAGAGGGAACTCGGCGGAGACCAGGTCGTCTACGCGAACGCGCCGGTTGGCCAGCCGCTCGAGCGCGGGCTCGAAGCGGCCGCATCGCGAACCGACGACGGTGATCTCCGAGACGACGAGCGGCGCGGCGTCGAAGACCGCGGGGCCGTGGTGGGTGGATTTCCAGACGATGGTGCCGCGCGGCCGCACGAGCTCGAGCGCGCGGGGCATCCCGGCCGGGGACCCCGTGGCCTCGACGACGAGGTCGTAGGAAGACCGGCGGGCGCGGCTCCGCCTGCCGAGCAGCGACACATCCGCTCCGGCGTCCACGAGCACTCGCGCGACGAGCCGCCCGAGCTTGCCCGGCCCGAGCACCGCGGCGCGGCAGCCGGACGGGACGTCGATCTGATCCAGGATCTCGCACGCGGCGGCCAGTGGCTCCGTGAAGACCGCCTCGACGTCGGAGAGACCGGAGGGAACCGCGCGGAGGTTGGTCTCCGGCAGAGTGAGAAGCTCCGCGTGCGCCCCCGGGTGGCCGAGAATCCCCAGGACCTTCCGCTTCGCGCAGTGCCGCGCGAGTCCGTCCCGGCAACGGCCGCAACGGCCGCATCCCAGGTTGATTTCCCCGACCACGCGCTTGCCGTGCCACCGGGATCCGGCCGGTCCCTCGACGATCCCGACGAACTCATGCCCGGGGATGCCGCGAAAGCCGTGGTACCCGCGGCGCAGCTCGAGGTCCGTATTGCAGATCCCGGAAAGAAGCACCCGGACGAGCGCGTGACCGGGACGGGCGCGCAGCTCCGCAACCTCCCGAACCGCGGCGCGCCCGGCGTCGAAAACGAGAGCCTTCATTTGAGGAATCAACCGAGAACTGAAAACCGAGAACTAACGCGAAGCTACTTCCCCACCTCGTTGAACGCCTTCTCCGCCTCGGCGAGGAGCGCCTCCGGGCCGACGGGCGACCCGGTCGCGCGCTTCATCCAGAGGTCGGGCGCGATCCGGCCCGCCGTGGCCATGCGCTCGAACTCCTCGCCCAGGTGGCCGGAGCTCTCGATCTTCCTCTCGATCTGAAACGCGATCATGTGGCCCAGGGGATAGTCGGGCAGATAGAGGATCGAGTCGATCATGTGCGAGTAGATCGCGAGAAGGACCGCGTCGCGCTGGCCGAACACCGGCGCGTAGAAGCGGTTCCAGACGGACCGCGCGATGTCGAGCGTCGCCGCTTTCAATTGCGCCGGCGTCGCGTCGGGATGCGCGTACATCCAGTTCCAGACGTCCATGTCCACCAGGGCGGATCCGGCGATCTCGTACGTGCCCCAGAAGTCGTTGAGCGTCTTCAAGGCGCGGGCCGCCGGGTCGGGCCGGGCGAGTCCCAGGAGCTCGACGTCATGCGCCTGGAAGACGAACGCCAGGGCCTCGGTGAACGCGTTGTTCGGGACGCCCTGCAGCAGCGTGTGGTCGATCGAGTTGAGGGAGAAAGTCTGTTCGACCGTGTGACCCATCTCATGGACCGCGATGTTGAACCCCTTGAAGTTCATTCCGTTCTTTTCGACCCGCGTGCGCAGGTGCGCGGAGTCGCCTCGCCGCGAGGCTCCCATCGCGTGCCCCGAGCCCCGGGCGGCGTCGACCGCGATATGCGTCGCGAGCCAGTGCGCCTTCTCGCCGGAGAACCCCAGATGCTCGAGGAGGACGGGAATGTCCTTCTGGTAGGCCTCTGCCGTCGGATAGCGCTTGCGGACCATCTCGTCGAGCTCCGCCTCGCGATACGGACTCTTCGCGCGGAATCCGGCGTACCAGACGTCGAAGGGCTCGAGAGGCCGTTGCAGCCGCGCGCTGATCAGACGGGCGACGCGAGGAACCAGCGGAGACGACAGGACCTGCTCGAGCATCGCGCGGAAGCGTGGCTCCGGGATCTCGCGGTCCTCGTCGAAGCGGCGGGCCATCAGCGTCGGCGCCGTCGGGGAGTACGGGTCCGCCTGGCGCGCCGCCCGGAAGATCGCGAGCAGGCGCGCGTAGCGCGTGTCCGGCTCCGCAGCGGAGGAGGCCGGGCGTCCCGGCGGCAGCGGCCGGTCGGAATCTTTGACGGCGGCGGGCTTGACGTCGTTCGTGAACGGGTTCCAGTCGACGCCGGGATTGTCGACCGCCGCCGCGGGGATCGTCTGCGTGACGATGCGCTCCATCACTCTCTGAATGCTCCGCTGCCTCGCGAGGCCGTCCTTCGGAGCGGCGTAGTCCGACTTGATCTGGTCGCGGAGGTTCCAGTGGGAGAGCAGCCGCATGCCGGCGGGGAAGAGGCGCGCGCCGCGCGCGTCGACCACGTGGTGCATCCAGATGTTGTATTCCGCGATGTAGCGCGCGGCCTCGGAGGCGGCCGAGGAGAGCGCGAGATTGACCTCCGCCGGAATGCGCTTTCCGAAGCGCTGGGCCAGCCGCGCCTCCGCCCACTGCCTGCGGGACCACGTCTCGCCGGACGCGAGCCGCTCCTGCAACGTGGTGAGCGGAAAGTTCAGCAAGACCGTGAACGCGAGCTTGTTCGCGAAGAGGTCGTCGCTGACGTGCGCCGAAGGGTCGTAGCCCGCCAGAGCGTCGTCGAATGGATAGAGAGTCCCGAGGTCGAGGTCCGACTGTCGCCGGAAGTCGCGCGCGATCTCGAGCATGTGCCCGTCCAGGGTCTCCATCGCCAGCTCGAGCCTGGAGAAGAGAGCGTCGCGGGCCGCCGCGTCGCCCGCGAAGTTCGCGCGCGCAAAGTCGGCGAAGGCGGCGTCGTTTCCGTCGGAGGGCCGCCAGAACTCGCCGGCCTGCCGGAGGCCCCGCCGGAGGCGCTCGCGTTCTCCCTCGCCGTATTTCGCGGTGAGCTCGGTTTCCAGCTTCGCGGCGGATTCCATCGGCGCCTTTCGATCGACAGGGGCCGGTCCGGTCTGCGCCTTCAGGCCCAGGGTCACGAGGAACACGGCTACGGCGAGGGCGATGCGGAGCGCCTTCCGATAGCCGAACATGTTGTTCCTCCGGTGCTCGAATTCTACCGTGTCAGAATCCCGAATCCGCGATGGATGAACGCCGCGGCCCTCCCCGTCAGATCCCCCTGTTCGGCCTCGAGCCCGCGGCCAGGGCGCCGGGCGCGTCAGAACAACGCCTCGAGCGCGAGCGGACGGAGGCGCGAGCCGTGGCCGCGCGGCTGCCGAAGAACGTCCGGTTCGGCACCAGCTCGTGGAGCTTCCCGGGGTGGGAAGGAATCGTGTACCCGCGGAAAGCGACCGCCTCCCGGCTGGCCCGCGAGGGGCTGGTCGACTATGCGCGGCATCCACTTCTGACTACGGTCGGGATCGACCGAAGTTTCTATGCGCCGATCCCGCGGGAAGACCTCCGGCGGTACGCGGAGCAGCTGCCGGAGGGGTTTCTCTGCTGCGCCAAGGCCCCCGCGGCCGTGACGGGGGCCTCGCTCCCCGGCGCGCGCACGCCGAATCCGGATTTCTTGAACGCCCGCCGGTTCGAAGAGGAAATGCTCGTGCCGTTCCGCGAGGAGTTCGCCGGGCACACGGGTCCTTTCCTCCTGCAGTTCCCGCCCGCTCCGCGCGAGGTGCGTCTGGCTCCCGTCGCCTTCGCGTCGGCGCTCGACCGGTTTCTGGGCGAGCTGCCGCGCGAGTTTCACTACGGCGTCGAATTGCGCGACCCGGCGCTCGTGACGCCGGAGTACCGGCGCGTGCTTCTCCGGCATGGCGCGGCGCACGTCTACAACGCCGCGACGGGGATGCCGATGCCGGGAGAGCAGGCGCGCGAAGTGCCGCCGGAGGCGCCGGTCGTCATCGTCCGCCTGCTTCTGCGCCCGGGGACCGGTTACGACGAGCGCCGCGAGGAGTTCCTTCCCTTCAACCGCATCGTCGACGAGAACCCCGAAATGAGGCGCGACACGCTCGAACTCATCCGCGCGGCGGAGGGCCGGCCGGTCTACGTCCTGGTGAACAACAAGGCGGAAGGGTGCGCGCCCGCCACGATCCGCGCGCTGGCGGAGGAGCTCGCCGGGATCACACCTTCGTGACGGAGCTCTTCTTCAGAGACCGGACCAGCGAGTCGAATGCGGGTTGCGCGGCGGAGATCGCCGCCGCCGGCCCCGTGCACTTGAAGAAGACGAGCCCTTCGGGCCCCTCGACGATCGCGCCCATCAGGCGGTAGCCCGGCTTCTTCCCCTGCGACTGCATCATCGGACCGCCGGGGGAAAGATAGGTTCCGGAGGTCTGGGCGCGGTGGACGCGCATCCCGTCGACCGTCTCGACCGCCGTGGCCGGAGGGGGCGCGCCCTCGAACTGGGTGCCCCACCGCTCGATGTTCTCCGCGGCCGAGCCGCCCTGCCGCTGGCCGAAATAGAAGACGCCGCATTCCCCGGGCTCACCGCCCGCCTTCGGCGGAATCGCGTAGGTCGCGACCCGCATCTGGCGCGGAGGCTGGG
>JALYUA010000133.1 GCA_030854005.1 Acidobacteriota bacterium | reverse complement strand
AGACCAGCGTGAGGCCCGCGGGAATCGTGTCGGCGACGGTGACGCCCGTGGCTGTTGTCGGCCCGGAGTTGGAGACGGTCAGCGTCAGCGTCACCGTGCCCCCCGTGACGGCCGGCGACGGGATCGCGGCGACCTGCAGCGAAAGGTCGGCCTCCGGGAAGGCGAAATACGCCAGCGGCATGTCGTGGTCCGAGATCCGCTCCGGGCGATTCGGGTCGCCGCGATACGACTCCGGGAAGTCCGCGTCGTTGCGGGCATAGACGAACCGGCGCTCGAGGTCCAGGAGGTTCTGCGTGATGAGGATGTGGTCGAGCACCTGCCCGTTGCCGTCGAAAGAGAATGAGTACTGCTCCGCGGCCGGCAGGGTGTCGACGAGGTCCACCAGATCGGGACCCACGAGGTCCGGAGACGAGAGCACGACCTGATCGGGAGGCGTCGGTTTTCCTTCGATCGTCCCGAGCACGTCGGCGTATCCATCGTTGAACTGAAAGGCGTTGAAGTCGCCGACGAGAACGATGTGCTCGTTCGCGCTCGCCGCCTGCCGCGCCTGCACGAGCGCGGCCAGGTACTCCGCCTGCGCGCGCCGTTTCGCGCGGACCCGGAACCCGTCGATCGGATCGTCGACGCCGGAAAGGGATCGAAGGTGATTGACGATGACCGTGATCGGGAACGCAGGGCCGGCCGCCCGCGAGACGGTCGCGCGAAGCAGGAGTGGCGGACGGTCGTTCAGGAGCGACGTCGATCCGTCGGGGGCCACGAAAACCGTGTCCTGGCCGTACTGCGTGACCTCGACGACCGTCACGCGCGAGCTCTTCACGAGAAATCCCGAATCGATTCCGCCGATGTCGTTGCCTTCGACGAGATAGGCGGCGTACCCGGGGTCCGGTCCGCCCGCCGCGACCGCGTCGGCGTTGATTTTTGAGGCCAGGGTCTCGAGCGTCGGCAGGTTTTCCATTTCCTCGACTCCCAGGATGTCCGGGGACCGCAACACATCGCGGATTGCGAGCGAGGCCTTGTTCAGCCGCCGCGCGAACGCGTCGGGGGTCAGAGCCACGTCGCTCGTCGCCGGGTCGTTGACGGTGTCGAAGAAGCGCTCCATGTTGAAGGATCCCACCGTGAACTCGCCGGCGGCGGGGACCGGGACCGGGATCGCGGAATGGAGTCCGGTGACCGCGGGCGGCGTGCCGGGGTCGGGCAGGATCGTGTAAGAGCGAAAGGCGTAGTCGAGCGGTCCCGTGAGGTTCGTGACGAGTGCGCCGGTCGTGACTTCCAGGGCAGACGACCCCGGCTGAGCGTCGCTGTCGACGCGCAGCCGCTCCGGGTTCGCGTCGAACCGAGGCACGCAGCATGGAGCTCCGGACGGAAGCGGGTCCGGAACCTCGATCCCGGGCTCCCGCAGCGGACGGGGAAGGCCCGTGATGACTCCGTAGAAGATGCCGTTCGACGAAGAGATCGCATTCGCCTCGTTCACGGTTCCCGACGTCGGCGCGATGACCGTGAGCGAGTCGACGCGCACGCGCATACCCTCGAATCGCTCCAGCCGATCGATGGAGCCGGCGGGCGACGTGTCGCCGGCAGTCAGGGTCACGGGGGCCGGGAGCGGATTGCCCGTCGAAAGCCGCGTCACGGACGGCGACACGATCTCCGTCGTTGGCGGGCTGTTCGGGTCCGCGCCCGGGATGAACTCGGAGACGACGCCGCGCACGGCGACCGAGTCTCCGACCGCGACGGCCGGCGCGCTGGACGTGAACACGAACACGCCTTCCGAGGTGCCGGGATTGGCGTCCTGCTGCCCGTCCGGGACCTGGAGGAAGAACCCGTTGCTCCTGAGCGCCGTCACGATCGAGGGGGTCGTCTTGACCGTCTGTCCCGCGAAGGGCGAGACGGAGCCCGGCCCCTGGATGTCGTGGATCGCCAGCGTCTGTGTCGCGGCAACGACGGTGAGCGCGATCGAGCCCGATCCGGTACGGGCCTGGGCGTCCGAAACGACGAAGGGCAGGGTTCGCGGCCCCGGCGGCGTTCCGCCGTCGATGACGATCTGGTACGAGAAGACCCCGTCCCCCGCCGTGGCGTCGCCGTTCGTGCCGTCGTCGAAGAAAGGCTGCGTCGAGGAGCCCGCGAGGGCCGAGAGATTGGCCGAGACCAAGAGCCCGGTGCTCGTCGGGTTGGCTCCCGGCGTAACGGCGACGGTCAACCGAACGGAATCGCCCGGCTCGGCGCTCGAGGGAGCCGCCGCGCCGCTGCCAGCCGGGTTCGTCGAGCCGCCGCACACGTTCAGGGAAGAAGCGCTGTTGCGCGGCGCCGCCGCGCCGACCGCGAAATCCGCCGCGTTGTTGTCGGTGTCGGCGCAGCCGCCGGACGCGCGCAGCGCGGCGGTCGTGTTCGACAGCGCCGGGACGGCCGCGCTGCCCTCGAAGCAATTCGCGCCGTCGTAGCCGACGAGGTCGACCACCGACGCCGACGGACAGGCGCCGGAGAGGGCCGCCGTCGCGTTGACGAGCGCGACCTTTGCGCCCGTCGCACTCATCGCGATCGACCCCGTCGCATCCGGCGCCGGCAGGCTGGCCGTCCCTCCCGCACCCGCCGCTTCCTGGACCAGGTAGTACTGCCCGGGTGCGATCGAGCCGGACAGGATCGTCGCCTGCCACGTCGTCCCCGCGCTCGAAGCGTACTGGACGGACCAGCCGCTGAGGCTGACGGGAGAGGAGCCGCGATTGAAGAGCTCAATGAAGTCGTTCTTGTAGACCGAGCCCGCGTTTCCGCCGCCCCCGTACACCTGGCTGATGACGACGTCGGGCGACGCGGCGGATGCCGGCCGTGGTGCCGACGCGGCCAGCAGGACGATCAGAGAAAAGCCAAGCCACCGCCAGGTTCGATTGATCATGTTCTCCTCACTCCGGATCGCAAAAGTCGGTGTGGTCCTGCGGAGGAAGTGCCGCCGCCAGGAAAACGGTTCGCCGTGCCGACGAAAACAGAGAAAGTGTAAACCCTCGTGATCCGCACCGGCGTTTTCGGTACTCTCTCGCGGCATGTCCGACCAGATCGTCGTCCGCGACCTGCGCAAGCAGTTCCCGAAAGTCCTCGCGGTCGCCGGCGTGGACTTGAACGTCGCTTCGGGCGAGGTCTTCGGCCTCCTCGGGCCCAACGGAGCCGGCAAGACGACCACCCTGGAGATGATCGAGGGCCTGACGACGCCCGATGCGGGCGAGATCACGATCTCCGGGCTCAACTGGCGTCAGCACTCCCAGCAGATTCGCGCGCGGATCGGCGTCCAGCTTCAGGCGACGAGCCTGTACAACAAAATCACGCCGAGGGAGGCGCTCGACCTCTTCGGCGGTTACTACCCCAGGCGGCGTCCGACGGAGGAGCTTCTCGAGCTCGTGCAGTTGAAGGACAAGGCGGACGCGTACCACGTCACGCTCTCCGGCGGCCAGGCGCAGCGTCTCGCCCTCGCGCTTGCTCTCGTGAACGATCCCGACGTGGTGTTTCTCGACGAGCCGACGGCGGGACTCGATCCGCAGGGCCGCCGTTCGCTCTGGGAAGTCGTGCGACGGATGAAGGCGGAAGGCCGGACGACGATGCTCACCACGCACTACATGGATGAGGCCGAAGCGCTCTGCGACCGCCTCGCGATTCTCGACCACGGAAAGATCCTCCGCTCGGGCACGCCCGCGGAGCTGATCGCGGGCCTCGGGATCCCGAGCGTCGTGGAGCTCACCTTCGAGGGTCCCGCGCCCGATCCCGCCGCGTTCGCGGCGCGTCTCGGAACGGCGATCGAGAAGCGCGGAGATATCTGGGAGATCCCGACGCCGGATCCCAAATCGCTCCTCCCGCGCGTGTTCACGACGATTGAGAGCCAGCAACTCGATTACAACCAGGTGCACGTTCGCCGCGCCACACTCGAGGACGTTTTCCTCCAGTTGACCGGCCGGAGTCTCCGCGAATGATGGAACGAGCGGCGGCGGCGAGTCTTCCGAATCCGTTCGAGCTTCTCTGGCGGCAGTTTCGAATCGAGTGGCGTCTCTACGCCCGCGACCGCGGGGCGATGTTCTGGACGTTTCTGTTCCCGCTTCTCATGCTCTTCGGCTTCGGCGTGATCTTCCGCTCGGGCGGACCACCCGCGCTCACGCTGGTCCGCGTCGCGCCGGCGCAGACGTCCGCCCGCGACGCCGCGTTCGTCAAAGCGCTCGAGGAATCCCATCTGAAGGTGCTGACCCTTCCGGCGAAGGAAGCGGAGGCGCGCTGGCAAAAGGGCGAGACGATGGCGCAGATCGAGAGCGCGGGCGCCGGGTATCGCCTGAGGCTCAACAGCTATCTGATCGCGCAGGGCCAGGTTGCGGCGCAGGCGGCCAGTCAGGCGTTCCTGATCGCGCAGGCGCGTTTGAGCGGCGCGCCGGAGCCCGAGCGCATTCCCGTCGTCGTCGAGAGCCCGGGCCACGCGCGATCCTCGAGCTATGCGGCCTTCCTCGTGCCGGGGCTGATCGGCCTGAACCTGCTCAGCATGGGCCTCTTCGCCGTCGGCATGGTCACGGTCGCGTATCGCGAGAAGGGGAAATTTCGCCGCCTCGCCGTGACGCCGCTCCCCAAGTGGGTCTTCCTGCTCGCTCAGATCCTGCAGCGCGTCACGGTCGTCATCCTCCAGACGGCGCTGCTCCTCATCGCAGCGTGGCTCGCGTTCGGAATCGTCAACCAGGGTTCGTATCCGCTGTTCGCGGGTCTCGTCGTGTTCGGGACGGCGACCTTCCTCGCCATGGGTTTCGCTCTGTCGAGCTTCGCGTCGACGGTCGAGACCTACGGCGCCATCTCCAATCTGGTGTTCTTCCCGATGATGCTGCTCTCGGGCGTGTATTTCCGGCTCGACAGCGCCCCGCAATGGATGCAGACGGCCGTCTCGGTCCTCCCGCTTTCCCCCTACCTGCGCATGCTCCGCTCCGTCTTCAACGATGGCACCACGCTCGTGGGGCATGCGTCGGGTCTGATCATCCTGGGCGTCTGGGCCGCGCTGTCGTTCGTGCTGGCGGTCAAGCGGTTCCGCTGGGTCTAGCCGGAGAGACGATGCTGGACGTCTCCCCGTCGATTCAGATTCCCGAGCAGGAGCTTCGCGAACGGTTCGTCCGCGCGTCGGGCCCGGGCGGACAGAACGTGAACAAGGTGGCGACGGCGGTGGAGCTGCGGTTCGACGTCGGCGGCTCGTCGCTTCCCGGGGACGTGAAGGCGCGGCTCATCGCTCTCGCGGGAAGGCGAATGAGCGCCGACGGCGTCCTGACGATCGACAGCCGCGAGCATCGGACCCAGGCCCAGAATCGCGCGGAGGCTCGGGAGCGTCTCGCCGATCTCCTCCGGCGCGCGGCCGTCCGCCCGAAGTCGCGCCGGAAGACCCGGCCGACGAAGGCATCCCGGGAACGCCGCCTCGTCGCCAAGGTGCAGCGTTCGGGCGTCAAGGCCGGCCGCGGACGGATCCGCAGCGACGATTAGCCCTCACCTCTGAACTCTCAACTTCCCGGATAAGCTGCGGCGATGAGGATCCCGCCTCCGGCGATGACGGGCGAGGGTGGTGCGGGGCGGCAGCGCCTTCCGCCCGGGCAGGTGCTGACTCAGAAATGGCCGGTACTGACCTACGGGGAAGCTCCGGCCGTCGACCTCGCGAGCTGGTCGTTTCGCTGTTACGGCCTCGTCGAAGAAGAGCGGTCCTGGAGCTGGAGCGAGTTTCTCGCGCTCCCGCGGATCGAGGTCACCTCCGACATCCACTGCGTCACGCACTGGAGCCGGTACGACAACCGCTGGGAAGGCGTCGCGGTCGCGGAGATCCTCCGCCGCGTCAAGCCCCGCCCCGAGGCCGTCGCGGTGATGGAGCACACGACGGAGGGATACACGACGAACATCGCGCTGACCGATCTCGCCGCCGACGACGCACTGCTCGCGATCAAGCACGATGGAGAGGACCTGGCTCTGGAGCATGGCGGCCCCTGCCGCCTCGTCGTGCCGAGGCTCTACCTCTGGAAGAGCGCGAAATGGGTCCGGGCCTTCGAGTTCCTCGCGGTCAATCCCCCCGGATTCTGGGAGGTCAACGGATACCATCTGCGCGCGGATCCCTGGAGGGAGGAACGCTACTCGGACCAGGAGACCGACGCGATGCAGCGGATGCGCTCCGAGGCGGCGCGACTTCGGAAAAAGCCGCGTTGAGCGTCCAGCGTTGAGCGTCGATCGAGTTGACCGCGGAGTACCGCGGCCGTCTCGCGCCCGCTGTCGCTCGGCTCTGAACCCGTCGGCCGCGACGATTTGACACGCGACGCGGCCATCGCCGAGTCGGCCTGTCCCGCTTCGAGTTCGGTCCCATCCGTAATCGCCGGCAGGAGCATTTTGCGCTGACGCGACCCGCGAGGCGCCCCTAGAATCTTCCGCATCGACGCGCGCTGGTTCTTCCGCGCGGCGCTGGCCGCCGCACTTTTCCTGCTCGTTTTTCCCGGCAGAGCGGCCGCCGTGTCCTCGGCCGCGCCGGCGGCACGCCCGGAGGCTCTCCGCCCGGACGGGGACGCGGACGACGAGTCGCGACGCATCGAGGAACGCAGCCTGTGGTATCTCCAGCGCCACGGCGACCGTTCCCGGATCGATCCCGAGCGCCAGCGCCTCCGCCTCGCCGCCGAGTACGCGCGCTTCCGGGCGGAGGCGAGGTCGCGCGCCTTGAAGCCGCAGGGAGTCGGCGGCACGGAGTGGGTCTCTCTCGGCCCGACGAACGGCGCCGGCCGCATGACGGCGATCGCTCCCGTCGCCGGCGCTCCGGGGACGGCGTACGCGGGCAGCGCGGGCGGAGGCGTGTGGAAGACGGTCGACGGCGGCGCGACGTGGGTCTCGCTGACGGACGGGCTCCACGATCTCGCCGTCGGAGCGATCGCGCTCGCGCCTTCGAGTCCGTCGGTGCTCTACGTCGGGACCGGCGAAGGCGGCACGGGGTCCGCGTTCATCCCGGGAATCGGTTTGTTGAAGTCGTCGGACGGGGGGGCGACCTGGATCCTGCCCGACCGGGTCCTGGCGACGGCGCTCTACCGGATCCTGGTGCACCCGTCCAATCCGAACGACGTCCTGGCAGGCACGAACGACGGGGCGTTCCGCTCGACCGACGGCGGCGCGACCTGGACGAACGTCATCCCGCGAGCGACCTACGGTGATGTTCCGGACATGGTGCGGGACGCGACGAACCCGCAGGTGGTGTATGCGACCACGTGGTGCGTCCGCCGGAACTGCACGGTCGCGAGCGGGCGAATACTGAAGTCCTCGGACGGCGGCGCCACGTGGGTCGAGGGCAGCAGCGGCCTGCCCGACGGCCGAAAGGGTTTCTACGAGAGGATTTCGATCGCGATCAGCGAGTCCAGCCCCTCGGTGCTGTACGCGGCGCGCGCTTCCTCCGACCTGGTCACGGGGGACGTGATCTCGCGGATCTTCAAGACAACCGACGGCGCGGGGACCTGGACGGAGATCGCCGGCGCGGCCGTCAACAAGAACGCCTCTCATTACCTCGGCAACCAGTCCTGGTACGACAACGCGCTCGTCGTTTCGCCCACCAACCCGGACGACCTGATCGCCGGAGGCGTCTTCTACGCCCGAACCTCGGACGGGGGAACGACTTTCACGACCGATCTCGACTCGTCGATTCATCCCGACTGCCACGATCTTCGCTATCAGGGCTCGACGCTCTGGATCGCCAACGACGGGGGGATCTGGACGACTGAGGACGGAAAGACCGCGACCGCGCGCAACACGGGACTCGTGACGCGGCAGTTCTACGCTCTGGCCAACGACTCCTCCAATCGCGACCGCATCATCGCGGGCGCTCAGGACAACGGCACCGTTCAGCGGATCGGGACCGGCACTGACTGGCGGTACCTGCAGGGAGGGGACGGCGGCGAGGCCGCGGTTCACCCTTTCGTTCCCTCGACCGCGTGGGTCAGCTCCCAGGGCGCACAGATCTACCGGACCCGGGCCGCCGGCGCCGACGGTTTCCCGCTCGTCCGCCTCGTCGCTCCTCCGCTCGAGCCGGAGGAGTTCGCGCCTTTGAAATCCCTGATCCGGCTCGACACGCGCGAGCGGGAGACGCTGTACACGGGATCGTGGCG
>JALYUA010000125.1 GCA_030854005.1 Acidobacteriota bacterium | reverse complement strand
AACGGGAGGAGCGCCTTCTTCATCGTTTCTTCGTCCATCCCGGATCCGCGATCCAGAACCTGCAGCTTCCAGGATCCGTCGCGGGAGCGCTCGACCGAAACCCCGATCTCATCCGCGGGCCCACCCGATTCCGCCGCATTCTTCAGGAGGTTGATCAGGACCTGCTGCATCTGTCCCGCGTCCAGGGGCGCGCGCTCTTCCGGAATCGCCCCGAGCTGACGGAACGGGAACAGGCCTCTCACCGCGTCGAACAGGTCCCCCCACCGCACCGGCTTCTTGAGAGGCTGAGGAAGCCGGGCGAAACGCGCATATCCCTCCAGGAAGTCGGACAGGTACCGGACGCGCTCGTCGATCGTTCCGAGAATGTCGTCCAGCCGCGGGCCCGTCTCGGAGGAGCTGGCGACGTGTCGCGCGGAATGAATAAGCGAGCTGACGGGCGCCAGGGAGTTGTTGAGCTCGTGCGACAACACGCGAATCACTTTCTTCCACACCTCGACTTCCTGGCGGCGCAGCTCCGGCGTGATGCGCTCGACGACGATCAGCCGGTTCTCCTGCGTGTTGAGCGCGAACCGCCGCTGCACGATCCGGTACGTTTCCTCCTCGCCGTCGTCCCCCTGCGGCCACGTGAACAGCGCGTCCTGTCCGGAGGCCAGCGCCTCGCGTCCTCCCTCCGGCGCTGCCACAATCACCTCGCTCAGGCCCCTCCCCTGAAGGCGGCGCGAGCCTCCGAAGAGCTGGCGCGCCGCGGCGTTGGCGTAGACGATCCGGTCGAGCTCGTTGACCAGGAGGATCGCCATCGGCGCGCCCTGAAGAAGCGTGTCGAGGAGGAGCTCCCTCTGGTAGATCTCGTTTCTTTCGAGCCGCAGCGCGTCGCCCATCCGGTTGTAAAGCGTCACCAGCTCGCCGAGCTCATCGTCGCGGTGGACCGCGAGCCGCAGGCTGAAGTCGTTTTCCTGGAAGCTCCCGACCCCGTCCGCCACGGCCTGCAGCGTTCGCCGGACCGGTCCCCAGACACGCGACAGGGACCACGCGGCCAGAGGAAGGCTCGCGGCGAGGGCGCTCGCGAAAACGATTCCGGGAGAGGCCCCGATCGCGGAGACCGGGGCCGCGACGCCCGCGACGGCCGCCATGTCCAACGCGACGACCGCCGCGAGCTTCCCCGCCAGGGAGAACCGCGAGCGTCCCCGGACCGCGCGCGCGTGCTCGGGTGTGGCGCCTATCGGGGCCGCCGTTCGAGCACGATGCCGAGCCGTTCCATGCGGCGGTAGAGCGCCTGCCGGCTCAAGCCGAGCTCCTGTGCGGCGCGCGACACGCTTCCGCCATGCCGCCGCAGCAACTCCTCGAACGCGGCCTTTTCGCCGGCGGGCAGCGGTCCGGGCTCGCCCGCCGTTCCCTCGAGCCCGAGGTCCGCGGGCGTGAGCGACTCCCCGCCGGCAACGAGGACCGCGCGCTGGATGCGGTTCATGAGCTCTCGGACGTTGCCCGGCCACGCATGCTCCTCCATGACGCGCTCCGCTTCGGTGGAAAGCGTCCAGCGCCGGCCCGACGGGGCCGCTGGAAGCCCGGCGAGCACGCTTTCCGCCAGAGGCCGCACGTCTTCGGGCCGTTCCTTCAGAGCAGGGACCGCGAGCTCGATCACGTTCAACCGGAAGAAGAGGTCTTCGCGAAAACGCCCGGCCGCGATGGCCGCCGGCAGGTCGGCGTTCGTGGCGCACAGCACCCGCACATCGACGCGCCGCGTTTCGCTCGAGCCGAGCCGCTCGAATTCCGAGCTCTGCAGGACTCGCAGGAGCTTCATCTGCCCCGCCGCCGAGAGGTTCCCGATCTCGTCGAGAAAGAGCGTGCCTCCGTCTGCGGCCTCGAATCGCCCGATCCGGAGGCGGCGGGAGCCCGTGTAGGCCCCGGCCTCGGCGCCGAAGAGCTCGCTCTCGAGAAGCTCGTCCGGAAGGCCGCCTGCGTTGACCCGGATGAACGGCTTCGCGCGCCTTGGAGAATTCGCCTGCAGGATCTCCGCGACTTTTTCCTTCCCCGATCCGTTCGGCCCGGTAATCAGCACCGGAAGGTCCGAGCCCGCGACCTGCACCGAGAGCGAGACGACTCGGTGCATCGCGTCGCTCTCGTAGACGATCCCGCACAGATCGTAGCGGCGGGCGAGCTCTTCCCGCGGCTTGGCGCGCGCGGAACGCAGGCGCAGATTCTCCGCCTCCAGCGCGCGTAACCGAAGAAGAGTGCGCACCGAAGCGAGAAGCTTCTCGTCGTCCCACGGCTTCGCCAGATAGTCGTTGGCGCCTTCGCGGACGAGCGCGACGGCGGTTTCGAGAGACGTCCACGCGGTCATCAGGAGAACAGGCATCGCGGGATCGAGCCTTCGCACGGCGCGGAAGAGGGCGACGCCTTCCTCTCCGGAGGTCGCTCCGGGGGAAAAATTCATGTCCTGGATCACGAGACCGACCGTCCCGCCCGCGACCGCGGAGAGAGCCTCGGAGGGTCCCCGCGCGGAGAGATAGGGGATGTCGTGCACCTCGAAGAGCACGCCGAGAGCCCGGGCCACCGCCGTCTGGTCATCGACGATCAGGACGCGCGACATCAGGGCAGCCGGCGCGCGGGACGCGCGAGCGCGTGGGAGGGCTCGAGAGGGCATCTCCCCGGGAGACGGCGGCGCATGCGCAAGGTTACTTGAGAGGAGCTATCAGCTATCAGCTATCAGCTGGCAGCTGAGTATCGGCTCGCACCGCGCGAGCAATATGCAAACACCTACCGCCTACCGCCTACCGCCTACCGCGCTGACGCGCTGACGCGCTACACGTTCCTCGTCGCCACGGCCGGTGCGACGGCTGCGCCCTTGCGGGCCGGAAAATACGTCGCTCCCAGGCCGAAGATCCAGAGCAACGCGACCCCGATGATGACGAGACCCGCGTCCATCCGCGTGCCGTTCAAGCGCGTGACGAGCGCCACGTTCAGGCCATAGGCGAGAACGACTCCGAGGACGAGCCCCATGGTGGTCACGAGCCAGTTTTCGAGAAGGAAATAACTGAGGATGTCGAGCCTTCTCGCGCCGAGCGCGCGGCGGGTGCCGATCTGCCGCGTCCGCTCCGCCACCGAGAACACCGTCAGGCCGACGATCCCGAGCGAAGTCACGAAGAGCAGCAGGAAGATCACGAGCGAAAGGATCTTCACGAGAAGCGCGGACTGGGACTGAAACCGCTCCTTGATCTCCGTGAGCTCCTTCAACTGGACGTTCCGGCCCGCGTTCGCCGCGAGCAGCGCCTTCTCGACCTGAGGACGGACGGTCTTCATCTTGCCCGGGTCGACACGCAGGAGGTACGCCGACCCACCCTGGAAGCTCCGGGAGTAGTTCGGAAAGAACATCACGTATTCGTGGATCGGCCATCCGTAGGGGTTGTAGAAGTGGTCGATCACGCCGACGATCCGGTACTGGTCGCCGTCATCGTCCTCGAGGCTCTTCCCCAGCGACTTCCCATCCTTGAAGAGGAGCTCCGCGAACGCGCGGCTGATGATGATGTCCTGGCTGATCTTGTCGATGGGCTGTCCGTCGGGCCCGCGTGGCCGGTTGGAGTTCGTCAGGTCCCGCAGACGCTTCGTGTCCGCCTCGACCTCCTCGCGCGTGAAGTTGCGCCCTTCCACCAGGCGCGATCCGAGGGTCTCGAGCGTCGACTCGTCGGCGTTGTAGACCTGGTTGCGCAGCATCTCGCCCCTGGAACCCAGGACCCGCGTCGTCGTTGAGCTTCCACCGCCCTGCCACGGAAGAAACCGCGTATTCGATACGGCATGCACCCCCGGGATCGCCCTCAGGACCTCGATGTCCTTGCGCAGAGCCGCGTCGAGATAGCCATCTTCCTTGAAGGCCGGGGCGAACGGCGTGCTCCGGACGGAGAGGATGTTGTCGTCGTCGAACCCGGAGGGGCGCGCCATCTCGCGGCGCGCGTCGCCGATCATGTTGACGCAATTCGCGACGATCGCGAGCGTCAGCGCCACCTCCGCCACGATCAGTCCGTAGCGGACTTTGTTTCGGCCCATCGACCGCAGGATCGGTCCGAATTCCATGGGAAGCCTCCTTCGGAGGAGCTTTCAGCTGTCAGCTGTCAGCTCTCAGTTCCCTCGTGACTTCTGTCGTTTCGTCATTGCCTTTTGAGTGTCGTCTCCCGCTCCCGGTTACCGGCTGAGAGCTGAGAGCCTGAGAGCTACACCTTCAGATGCATCGCGGGCGCGAGCCGGCACGTGCGCCACGCGGGATAGACGCCCGCGATGAATCCCGCCGCGAGAGACAGGGCCACAGAGAGGAGGATCATCGAAAGGTCCAGCTTGAAGAAGTCTCCGCGCGCCATCGTGGTCTTCAGCCACGCGTTCATCCCGGCGAGCGCGCCGAGCGAGAGCAGGATGCCGACGACGCCACCGAGGACCGCGATCAGCTCGCATTCGACGATGTGCTGCAGGAAGATGTCCGCGCGGCTCGCGCCGAGGGCCCGCCGGACCCCGACCTCTCCACCCCGCGCCAGGAACTTGCCGAGCAGCAGTCCCACGAGGTTCACCGCGCACACGGCGAGAAAGAGAAGCGAGACGATCAGCATCGCGGTGGCCTGCTTCGGCACGACGCCGGCGTCCGACATCAGCTCGGAGACCGTCTGAAGCCGGTTGTTGAGCGGCCGCTGAAAGCGGCCTGTCTTCTTCTGCTCGAGCACGTAGGCCGTCAAAAAATCACGGTAGGCGGACACCGCCTTCTCGTTCGGGAGCTCGGCCCAGAACTGGATCCAGCAGGTCTCGGACTGGAGGAAGCCCTCGAATCCGGGCGCGCCGCTCGTCCCCCAGCCATCCGTGTTTCCGTTCGTCCGGATCTGCATCGGCCGGAGGAGATTGAAGGGGACGTAGATGTTCTCGGGCATCGCGATCTGGTTCTGGGTGAGATCGTAGAAGCGCACGTTCGGCTTCCATCCGGCCAGGACGCCGACCACGCGGAAATCCCGGTCCGCGAGCCGGACGGTCTTGCCCACGCTGTTTCTCCCTCCGAAGAGCTTCTGATTCATCTCCTGGGACAGAACGACGACGGGGTCGGGCCCGGCGTCCGCCTTCCGATCCCAGCCGGATCCGTACCGGAAGGGCACGTCGAACATGGGGAAAAAGTCGGAAAAGCAGAGCCGTGTCAGCTCGCGGAAGGGCCGGCCGACCTTCGGATCGGGATAGACGTACATGTTGGAAACGAACATCCCGGTCTGCCGGAAAGGGATCGTCGACTTCATGATGCCCTGCATGTCCCGGAAAGTGATCTGGGTCGGCGGCCGCGTCGGATCGTCTCCCGGGTAAGGCTTCAGCGGATCCCAGCTGTCGAGGCGAACGTACCGCAGCACGTCGCTCTTCTGCGGGATCGGGTCCTTCGAGAAGGCGTGCCGGAAGGCCGCAAATGTTGTCGACACCGCAATGCCGAGCGCGATGCCGCTCACGATCAGAATCGAGAGGGTGACGTTGCGCCGGAGGCTCTTCCAGGCGATGCGAAGGTTGTGAAGCAGCATCGTGGACTCCTTACTGGAGTGTCGAGGCGAGGCTCGCCGATGAGCGGTCCGCGTCTTCCGACGGCAGCGCGTTCAAGTCCACCACCTCGCCGTCCAACAGATGGATCTGGCGCGAGGCGCGCGACGCGCACTCGGGCGTGTGCGTCACCATGACGATCGTCGTGCCGGCCTCGTTGATCTTCTCGAGCAGGTCCATCACTTCGCGCGACATCATCGTGTCCAGGTTTCCGGTCGGCTCGTCGGCCAGAATGAACCGGGGATCCCCGGCGAGCACGCGGGCGATCGCGACTCGCTGCTGCTGTCCGCCGGAGAGCTGCGAAGGAAGATGATGGATGCGGGACAGGAGGCCCACGGTGCGGACGGCCTTTTCGATGCGCTCGCGCCGCTCGGCGGCCGGAAGACGCCTGTAGCGCAGCGGCACGTCGATGTTGTCGAAGACGTCGAGGTCGGGAATCAGGTTGAAGCTCTGAAAGATGAAGCCGATCTTCTGGTTGCGGATCTTCGACATCTCGTTGTCGGACAGCCGGCTCACGTCCTGGCCATCCAGGTGGTATGTCCCTTCGTCGAACGTGTCGAGCAGGCCCGCGATGTTCAGGAAAGTCGTTTTGCCCGAACCGGACCTTCCCATCACGGCGACGAACTCGCCGGTGCGGACGTCGATCGAAAAGTTGTGGAGGGCGTGGGTCTCGATCAAGTCCGTCCGATAAACCTTCTGAATCTTCTTCATCGACAGCATGGCGCTTCTCCTCCGGTCAACTACGGACGAGCACGTTTTTCGCGCCCGCGAACTCGGACGTGTCTGACAGAATCACCTTGTCGCCCTCCGAGAGGCCGCTCTTGATCTCGACCTCGGAGACGCTCACCGCTCCCACCTGGATGTCGCGCTTCACGGCGACCCCGTTCTCGACCACGTAGATCTGGCGCCCGCCGCCGCTTTCGAGAAACGGCCCGCGCGGCACCTTGAGGACATTCCGTTTGGTCTCCATGACCATTCGGACGCTGACGCGCTGGCTCTGGCGCAGGCCCGCCGGCGGCGCGCCGTCGAAGACCACGGTGCCGCGGACCTGGCTCTCCTTGATCTCGGGCGACATCGCGGTGACGTGGCCCTTGTACTCGCGTCCCTCGTAGAGGATCTGCGCCTCGGTGTTCGGGATCACGTCGGTCGAATAATTTTCGGGGAGCGTGATCTCGATCTCGAACGCCGAAAGGTTCACGACGGTCAGCACCGGCGCGTTCGCCGCAACCGCGTCGCGATCCTGGACGGCGACCGAGGCCACCAGCCCGTCGAAAGGCGCCGTGATCGTCAGAAGGTCCACCTGCCTCTGGAGCTCACCGACCGCCGATGCCTGGCGCTCGGCGAGGGACCGCCGGCTCTGGATGTCGAAATCGGCCGTCTCGGTCTGGAGCTTCGCGGTCTCCTGGAGGTTCTTGAGCTCCAGCTCGGCGATCCGCACGTCGTCTTTCGCCTTCTCGTAGTCGGTCTTGTTCAGGATCCCCTGGTCAAACGCCGATTGCGCGCGCTCGAGAAGCCGCTTCGCCGCGGTGAACCGGACTTCCAGGAGATCGATCGCGTGCGCGTTCTTGATGCCGTCCTGGCGCGCGTCGATCTTCTGACGCTGCCACGCGGACTCGAGCGACTGCAGCGTCGCGCGCTCCTGCAGGAGGCGGCTCTTCAATTCCGGGCTCTCGATCCGCGCCAGGACCGCGCCCTTGGTCACGGACGCGCCGGCCTTGATCGTGAGCGAGACGATGCCCTGGGAGGGCGCGAAGAGCGTCGGATGGAGCGCCGCGACGATCCGGCCTTCCGCGGAAGCGTCGCGCACGAGGTCTCCTCGGCTGACGGCGGCGATCCGGATCCGGGACGCATCGACGGACCGGTCGGCGCGAGACCAGCGCCGCACCGTCGGGATGAGAAGCACGACGAGAACGAGAAGGATGCCGGCGCCGACCGCCGCGGCGAGCATCCGCCGGGAGAGGCCGCGCGGCTTCTCGACCACTTTGTCCATCGCCGAAAGGTTGTCGATCACGAACTGCCATAGAGCAATGCCGCTGCCAGGAAAACCCGGCCAGGAAACGCAAAAACAGGCCCGAAACGCATTTTCGCGTGTCCGCCGCGGACGAGTGTCCGGGCTCGTGGGAGTACTTTTGTCCGTGTTTCGTGCGGCGGCGGCGGTCCCCCTCGGAGAGTGCGCCTCTATCATCGCGCGAATGCGCAGACCGACAGTTCTACTGACGATCCTGATCCCCGTGGCTGTTTTCCTCGCCTGCGCCACGGCGCGACCCAGGGCCGCCCCTCCTTCCTGGGTGGCCGGACCACGGGGACGTCTCCGGGTCGACGCCGGAGGCTCCGGGGATGCCGTCCCCGTCCTGCTGGTCCACGGCAACGGCGGCAACCGCGCCTCGTGGGCCGCGACACTGGCGCATTTGCAGAAGAGCCGCCGGGCGGCTTCGTTCGACCTCGCGGGGATGGGCGAGTCGGAGCTTCCGGCCGGCGCCGAAATCTCGGTCGAGGGCTTCGCCGGCGACGTCGCGGCGGTCGCCGACGCGCTCGGCTATCGCCGGTTCGTCCTCGTCGCCCACAGTTACGGCGGCGCCGTCGCCGCGGCCTACGCCGGCCGGCACCCCGAGCGTCTCTCGGGCCTCGTGTTTGCCGACTGCGCGGGCGACCTTCACCGCACCGCGGCGGGGAGCCTCGAGCCCTTGCGGCGCGGGCTTCGCGACGACTATCCGGGATTCACGCGCAGATGGTTCGAAGGCATCCTCTCGGGAGCCCGCCCGGAGACGCGTGCGGCCGTCCTGGACGCCCTCCAAAAGACTCGTCCCGACGTCTTCGTCGGCGCGACCGAGGCACTGTATCGATTCGACATGGACTCCGCCCTGTCCCGGTACGGCGGGCCGCGCTTTTCGATCGCCTCGATGCTCTTCGACAACCCGGTGGCGATCCACAGAACCGTCCCGGGGACGCCGGTCCGGCGGATCGAGGCCGCCAGTCACTGGCTGATGATGGACCAGCCGGAGGCGTTCGACCGCGAGCTCGACGGGTTTCTGGAGCGAATTTCCGCTTCCGGACAGAACATTTCCTCTCCCGGACACGTCTGAGCATTCGAAGGTTCGGGGGGCCGGAGGTCCGGGCGCCCGGAGGAGGACTGATGCATACCGTCAGAACCGTTGCGATCGCGACCGCGCTCGCCGCCGCGGCCTGGGTCGCCGTCGCCGAATCGAGGGTCGAGAAAACCCTGAAGCTCGCCCCGGGGGGCAGCTTTTCGATCCGCACCGATCTCGGCACCGTGCGTGTCGTCGGGAGCGACCACGCGGACGTGCGGATGGTCGCGACCTCGGAGCACGAAGACATCAACGACCTCCTGAGCTTCCGCTACGATGAGGGCGCGGGGTCCGCGTCCGTCGTGGCCCTGAAGCGACATCCCCTCTCCACCTTCTTTCATTTCCGGGGCAATCCGGTGCGGTTCGAGATCGAAGTCCCGACGAAGACCCGGGTGACCGTGGACACCTCGGGCGGAGCGATCAAGGTCGCCGCCCTCCAGGGAAACGCGAAGCTCGAGACCTCCGGCGGAGGCATCGACGTCCGCGATCTCACAGGCGAGCTCGATGCGCACACGTCCGGCGGCGCGATCACGCTCTCCCACGTGCAGGGCCGCTGCCGGGTCGACACGTCCGGCGGAGGCATTCGCGCGGAAGAGATCGACGGCGCCATGGAAGCCGAGACGAGCGGCGGGTCGATCCGGTTCGACGGCGTCTCCGGCGACATCCACGCCCATTCGTCCGGCGGCGGAATTTCGATCAACGAGGCAGGCGGCCGGGTGGAAGCGGACACCTCGGGCGGATCGGTGCAGGTCTCTTTCAAGCGGGCGAACGCGCGCGGGGGCTCGATCGCCTCTTCCGGCGGAGGAGTCACCGTGAGCGTCGATCCCGCCGTCGGACTTTCGATCGACGCATCGGGCAACTCCGTGCACGCGGACATCCCGATCACGGTCAAGGGCGAGATCTCGCGCCGGCACCTGCAGGGACTCCTCGGAGGAGGCGGCGAGACACTCCGACTGCGCACGAGCGGAGGTTCGGTCCGCATTCGCGCCCTGTAGGACGGGAGGCGGAAGGCGGGCGTTTCCGCATCTCTTGTCGATTCCCGTTTCCCGTTTCCCGTTTCCCGTTTCCGGCGCATCCCCGCCTACCGCCTACCGCCTCCCGCCCCGTTGGCTGCGCTCCACAGAAACTCTTCGAATTTCTCCGGCTCCTCGAAGAGAGGCGCGTGGCCGGAACGATCGAACCAGACGAGCTCCTTGCGGGGCGCCGTCAGGCGGTGAAGCCAGCTCTCGGCGAGCTCCGGGATCGTGTTGCGATCGTGCCGGCCGAGAGCCAGGTGGACGGGCACTTCGACGCCGGTGACCTCGCGCCGCAGATCGATCGCGGAAAATTGAGGCTGAAGGATCTCGTAGCTCGACTGGTATGCCTCCCAGTACTTCGCGCGAACCTCGGGATCGTACTCGGGCGACTCGGAGAGAGCGGCGAGAGATCCAGAACGAAAAGAGTTCGCGCCCGTCTCTTCGCTCGAGAACCGCTCGGCCCAGGCCATCAGCACGAACGCCCTCTCGAACAGGCGGTTGCCGGCGTAAGGCGGCGGGCCCGCCTCTTCCAGGTCCGCGATCGCGCGCCGCACCTTGCCCGCGCGCGCCGATTCCAGGGTCCGCTCCCAGGAGATGCGGTCGTTTTCGATGCCCGAGATGACGGGCGCGACGGGGACGAGCGCGCCGAGAGGACCGGGGTCGCGGCTCGCCGCGAGGATCGCGAGCAGGGCGCCGAAGCTGTGCCCGACGAGGATGACCTTTCCCGAGTCCGATCGCGGGGCCATCAGGCGCGCCAGCTCCACCGTGTCTTCGACGAGCCGTGCGACGGTCATCCCCTGCCGGGGCTCGATCGCGCGCCATGACCGGCCGGCGCCGCGCTGATCCCACGAGACGACCGTGAAGCGGGCGGAAAGGCCCCGGCCGAAGCGTCCGAGCCACGGAGTCATGGCCGCTCCCGGCCCGCCATGGACGAACAGCAGCACCGGTTTCGTCCGGTCCGCCGTCTCTCCCTTGACGGAAATCCACTGCTCCGCTCCGCCGAGCGTGACTCTCTCCACGCGGGGATCCTAAGCGTTCTCGGGCGCCGGCGGGCGAGGGAGAGGACTCGCGATGTCCGAGTCTAGAATCCACCCATGAGCACCGAGCCTCCCGTCGCGGTCGTCGGCGCGGGTCCAACGGGAATCGCGTGCGCCGTCGAGCTCGGAAAGCGCGGGGTCGCCGCGGTCTGCTACGAACGCGGCGGAATTCTGGACACCCTCTACCGCATGCCGGAAGAGATGCGCTGGTTTTCCACCCGGGAGCTCCTGGGGATCGCAGGCGTTCCGTTCGCGGGACCCGAGCCGCACCCCACGCGTCTCGAGACGCTCGCCTACTACCGGGCGGTCGCCGACGCTTTCGAGGTGAAGGTGGTCCCTGAGACGGAGATCGAGTCCATCGTTCCTCGCGAGGGCGGCGGCGTGCGGGTGTCTGCGGTCCGCGACCAGGAGCGATCGGAGTTTGCGGCGGCGGCCGCCGTCATCGCGACCGGCTTCTTCGGAAACCCGAAGCGGCTCGGCGTCCCCGGCGAGGACCTCCCCGTCGTCCATTCGCGGTACGTCTCCGGATATCCGTTTCACGGCCGCGACGTTCTGGTCGTGGGCGGAAAGAACTCCGCGGCCGAAGCCGCGCTGGATCTCTACCGCCACGGCGCTCGGGTCACGCTCGTCGTGCGGGCCGCCGTCATCTCGGACCGCGTGAAGTACTGGATCAAGCCGGATCTCGAGAATCGCATCCGCGCCGGCAGCATCGCCGCTTACTTCCAGAGCCGCGTCCTCGAAATCGAGCGGCACTCCGTGCGCCTGTCGACGCCGGCCGGAGAGCGGACCGTTTCGACGGACGCCGTCTTCCCGCTGATCGGGTACGAGCCGGACTTCGCCTTCTTCGACCGGTGCGGGATCCGCCTGGAGGGAACGACCCGCGCGCCCGCGCACGACCCAGGCACCCTGGAGTCGAACGTGCCGGGCATCTTTCTCGCCGGCGCGCTCCTCGGAGGCGCAGAAATCGGCCGCATCTTCATCGAGAACAGCCGTCACCACGCGGCGATGATCGCCGACGCGATCGCCGCGCGCGCGGGGGGCATCCCCGCCACGGCAACTTCCTTCCCCGCGTTTCGTACCTCGCCGGGAAATGACCCGGATCGCTGACGCGTCGGCGAGACCTTTCGACACGCTTCTCTTCGAGAGCGCGACCCTCTCGATCGGAAAGTTTCGCGCCTGGCCCGATCATCCGCGCTTCACCGATTCGGGACCGATCCGCGGGTATCTCGTCGTCTTTCCGCGGACTCTCGTCCGCATCGCGCACGAAGGCGGGGAACCCTTCGTCGCCGGACCCGACCTCGTCACCTACTACAACCGGGGCCAGGCGTATCGTCGCGAGAGCGTTCACGGCCTCCCGGACCGGTGCGAGTGGTTCTCGTTCGCGCCCGAGGTGGTGCGGGAAGCGGTCCGGGCGCACGATCCCGAGGCGGCGGATCGCCGGAGCGGGCCATTTCTCTTCGCCTCCGGCCCGAGCGATGCGCGGACCTACTTTCTGCAGCGGAGCGTCGTCGAGGCCCTCTCCGACTCGCGGGCGGATTCCTGGGAGGTCGAAGAGACGATGCTGGGAGTCCTCGAGACGCTCCTCGCCTCTGTCTACCGGAGTCGCGGGATCGATTCCGGAATTCCGCGTACGCCCTCGGCGCGGCGGCGGTCCCGCGCGCTCGGTCAGGAGGCTCGCGCGGAGCTGGGACGCTCGTTTCGCCGCCCGGGCGGGATCTCGGCGCTCGCCCGCGCGCTGGACGTGTCGCCCTTTGAGCTTTGCCGGATCTTCCGGCGGGAGACCGGAACGACGCTCCACGGGTTTCGCGAGCGGCTGCGGCTGGCCGCGGCGCTCGAGCTCCTTCGGGACTCGAGAGCGGGCCTGACGGACATTGCGCTCGATCTCGGGTATTCGAGCCATAGCCACTTCTCCGCGTCGTTCCGCCGCGAGTTCGGCGTCACGCCGTCCGCCGCGCGCGCCGGCGCTGCGCCCTATCGCCGAACGTAGGTTCCGTCGAAGACCACCGACCAGGTCTTCCCCGAGTCGCGCGACGCCTCCCAGAGCTGACGCACGTTTCCCCCGAGCGGTTGCCACGTGATCCGGTTTACGACGGGTCCGTCTTTCTTGACCTTGGTGCCCGAGAGGATCATTTTTCCATCCTCGAAGCGGCCCTCCAGAACGAGCAGCCCGCCCCCCTGGTCCACCCAGGTCTGGTGCCACACCTTCCTCGACGCGTCGTACACGTTCAGGCTCGTTCCGGCGCTGCCGTCCGTCCCCGCCCAGTTCTCCTGAAGGACGCAGCCGTCGTACAGAACGCGGATCTCGTTCGTCCCGGCGGGTTTGCCGTCGGGCTCCTTCACGTCCCACCGGCCGGCCCAGAAATCGAACTGACGATGCTCGGGCGTGGCGCAGGGCCTCGCGGCGGGCTTCGGAGGCGACGGCGGTGTCGCAGACTGCCCCGACGCCGCGCGCACGATTCCGGCTCCGACGATCAACGCCAGCGCGAGGGCCGGCCATGTCTCTTTCATACGACCTCCGCGGGCGAGCGTAGAAGCAGGGAGCGCCGGCCGCTATCAGATTCCTGCGTGAACCGTCTGCGTGGGCGCTCTCGCCGGGTGCGAGAATAGGCGTCGGGAGGATCGATGGCCGACTCCACTTCGGACGATCACGAGAAGCGGGTTCGCGACGCCTTCGACTCGCTGCACAAGAACGTCGGCGACCGCATGGACGACGACGCGCGTCGCTCGGTCGAAGGACTTCGCACGGCGGCCGCCTCGCGCGACAGGGAACAGCTGCGCAGCGGGATCACCGACGTGCAGCAGCGCCACGGCTGGCTGTACCGGGAGCTCGCCGAGCATCCCGACGTCTCGAATCTCCTGAACGAGCTCGCGCTCTGGGGGTTCTAAGCCCCTGCGCTGGCTCCCAACCTAGCGGCGCCCCGAGGACGCGCGGAAAGGTCGCCGCGTCGTATTTGCAAAAATCAACCGCCGCTCCGTACAGTTGCGTACCAGATTCCCTAGCGGCGCCCCGCGTACTCGCGGAAAGGTCGCCGCGTCGTATTTGGGCGCGCGCGTCCCACGCGCGCCCAAATATGCGAAAACAAACTGCCGCTCAGGAGCCGAGGAACTCGACTAAGACGGAGTGAAACTTATCGGCTGCCTCCAGGTGCGGGAGGTGGCCGACTCCCGGAAGCTCGAGCAGCCGGCTGCCCGGAATGTCCCGCGCGGCCGCCTTCCCGAGGGCGGGATAGTCGCCGAGTCCCTTCAACGCGGTTTCGGGAACGAGCCCGCGGCCGACCGTCGTCCGGTCCGACTGGCCGATCACGAGCAGGGTCGGGACCGCGATGCGGCCGAACTCATGCCGAACGGGCTGCTCGTAGATCATCTCGTAGGTGAGCGCGGCGGCGCGGGCGAAGCGCGGGTACTCGCCGCTTCCCGCAACACGCGTCCGCCGGTCGGTGAACCGCTCGTACTCCGGACGCCAGACGGCGAAATAACGGCGGAAAAACGCGTCGATCTTCTCGCGGTCCGTGTTTGCGAGCTCCCTGGCGTAGACGGCCTCGAAGGGCAACGGGGGAACCTGCAGCCGGTAGTCTTCGAGCCCGATCGGATTGACGAGGACGAGACGCTCCGTGCGCTCCGGAAAGTTTCGCGCGAAGCGGACCGCCAGCATGCCTCCCATGGAATGCCCGACGACGGACGCGCGGGAGATCCCGAGCGCATCGAGGAGTTTCGCGGTGTTCGCCGCCAGGAGGTCGAACGAATAGCGGATGCCGGCGATCGACGACTTGCCGAATCCGATCTGGTCGGGCACCACGACGCGGTATCCCGCCGCAGCGAGCACGCCGATCGTTCCCGACCAGTAATCGCCGGAGAAATTTTTTCCATGCAGGAGCACCGCCGCGCGTCCGTTCGAGCGGCCGGTCGGCGCCACGTCCATGTACGCCATTCGAAGGTCCTGCCCCTCGATCTGCAGGGGCAGAAACCGGACCGGGTGCGGATAGGAGACTTCCTCGAGCGCGATACCGAGCGGAGCATCCGCACCGATCGCCCCGCGGGTACGGGCGGCCTCGGAGGCGGAGCCCGGGGGCGGCGCACCCTGTCCGGCGGCGACGGAACCGGTCGCGAGGGCGAGGAGAAGGACCGACGGGGCGCGGAATCGCCGGGTCACGGGAGCTCGGGCGCGGCCGCCGCAATCGCGCCGGCGAGGGGGAGAAGCCCGCGCGAAGCCAGCTCGCGATCGAGCTCCTCGTCCGAGGGAACGGACAGCACGACTTCGTCGCCGCCGGCGGAGAGAACGACCGACGGGATCCGCCTCTCGCCGCCGTTCCATGCCTCGACGAGCTCCGCCGCCTGGTCGTCCTCGTCGATGAATTCGTAGGAAACGCCCATCCGGGCAAGGTGCCCGCGCGTGCGATTCGACTGCGCGCACCACAGCGCTCCGTAGACGACGACGGGAGCCACGTGAGTCATCAGGCCTCCGGGGGCGGTTCCAGCGTCGCCCCCGCCCCCGGGGCTCGCAATCGCCGCGCCAAGCGGGAAACGGACCGCTGCCGCCTTCGCCATCCCGCCTGCCGCCTGCCGCCTGCCGCGCCCGCTGGTGGCGCGGACCGGGCGCCTCTCGGTGCTAAGTTGTCCCGGCGATGTACATGGGCTTCTACGGTCTTCGGGAGGCGCCGTTCCACATCACGCCGGACCCGCGCTTTCTCTTCTTCAGCGACCAGCACCGCGAGGCGTTCCACCACATCCTCTTCGGCATCCGCGAGAGGAAAGGCTTCATCCAGATCACGGGGGAGGTCGGCGCCGGGAAGACCACCGTCTGCCGCGCGGTCTTAGCCGAGCTCGGTCCGAACGTGAAGACCGCGCTCATCCTGAACCCCATCATGACGATCGAGCAGCTCCTCCGCAGCGTCCTGGTGGAGCTCGGCCTGAATCCCGGCAAGCTCGACCGGGTCGAATACCACGATCTCTTGAACGCTTTCCTCTTCGGGCAGGTCGCCCAGGGCAACGACGTGGTCCTCTTCATCGACGAAGCGCAGGACCTGGACGCGGGGTTGCTCGAGGAGATCCGGCTCCTCTCGAACATCGAGACGTACGAGCGCAAGCTCCTCCAGATCGTCCTCCTCGGTCAGCCGGAGCTGCGGGAGAAAATGAACGATCCGGGCCTTCGACAGCTCCGCCAGCGGATCACCGTGCGTTATCACCTCCGGCCGCTGACGCTGGACGATACGGAGAGGTATATGGCGCACCGCCTCCGGGTCGCCGGCGCGAACGGGCGCCCGGACTTCACCCGGGGCGCGGTCCGCGCGGTGCACCGGTACGCGCGCGGAATTCCGCGTCTGGTCAACGCGGTCTGCGACAAGGCGCTCCTCTACGGCTTCGTCAACGGCGTCGATGTCCTGACGCCCCGGGGAATCCGGCAGGCGATTCGCGAGCTCGAGGGAGACGCCTCGTGAGCCTGATCGACGAGGCCTTGAAGCGCGCGCGGGAGCAGACCGCGGACCCTCGCGATCCGGCGGTGCCGGCGCCGTCCCCACCGACGGAGGACCCGTGGGCGTACGCGCCGCTTCCCGAAAGGCGGAGGACGAGGCCGGCGGTGCGGACCGTGGCCGCGCTCGCCGGGGCCATCGCGGCCATCGCTGCCGCCGTCTGGATCCTGCGGTCGTCGAGCCGCGAGGCCGCGCCGGCGGAGGCGCCCGCCGGGGCGATCTCTCTGCCCCGGTCCACCGAGACTCCGGCGGCGACGGCGTCGATGCAAAAAGCCCCGGCCTCCGGCGGCGCCGCACCGTCCGATCGAAGCCGCGCGCTCCGGCCCGACGTGGGAGCGGTCGAACCCGGAAGCGGCCCGCCGCCGCGGGAGCGAGGCGCGTCGGGATCCCTTCCGCCTGTCGCGCTTCCGGCGGGCCTCGCCTCCTCGTCGCCGCGCGTCCCGGCGCCGAGCCGCTCCCGGACCCTGCTCCCGGGCGAGACTCCGCCGGCCGTCCGCCGGCCCGTTCCTCCCGGTACGAAGGTGGCGGCGGGGGTCTTCGTCGCTCCCGACGGCACCCGTATCGAGCTCGGAGGAATCGTGTTTTCCGAGGCCAACCCGGTGGCCCTGTTGAACGGCCGCGTCCTGCCCGTCGGCGGGGTCGTCGGCGGCATGACGATCGTCGCGATCGAAGAGAACCGCATCGAGCTCGAAGGCGAAGGCACCCGCGTCTTTCTCTCCCTCCGCTGATCCCGCAGAAAAGTTGCAACCGGGGATGGGGATCCCGTGTTTCTTCCCGCGGAGGAAGTCATGCGACGATGGTCCCCCGATACCCCGAAGCCGAATCCGGGCGCGAAGGCGCCGGTGCGACGGCCACCCCGAGGGCCGCTTCCTTTCCCCGGCGGTTGGCTCCGGCTCGTCGGCGAACGCGGCGCGGAGAGTGAGAGGGCGAAGCTCATGGCGCAGCACGGTGAGACCGCCGCGAAGAGTCTCGAGGACGCTCTGGCTCTCGATGTCGACGGCGCCTTCGAGCGGCTCGTGCTCGAGTATCAGGACCGCCTCTACGGTTTCGCCTTCCGGCTGTGTGCCAGCCGCGAGGACGCGGAAGAGATCGCCCAGGACGCGTTCGTCCGCGCCTATCGGGCGCTCAAAGGCTACCCGCCCGAACGCGTCCGGAGTCTCGCCCTGCGCGCCTGGCTCTACCAGATCGCGCTGAACGTCTCGCGCAACCGGTTCCGGAGGAAGCGCCACCGGTTCGTCTCCCTCGAGACAGGCGGGACGAGACAGGGATCCCCGCCGATCGATCCCGCCGACGATCCGGAGGGCCGTCCCGACCGGCGGCTCGAAAAGCGGCGCGACCGCGCCGACATCGCGACGCTCGTTCGCGCTCTTCCGGACCGCTTCCGCGCGCCTCTCGTTCTCCGATACGTCGAGGGCCTGCCCGTCGACGAAGTCGCCGCGGTCTTGAAGCAGCCCGTGGGCACGGCCAAGTCGAACCTGCATCGCGCCGTCAACGCCCTTCGCGTTTCCCTTTCCCGCTCTCGAAGCGTCCGCCTGCGCCCCGAGGAGGTGAGCCGATGAAACGTCCCGCCGCGATCTCCGACACTCTCGTCATCGCCCGCGCCCTGCGCCGGCAGGCCCCTGTCCGCGCCCCGGCGTCTCTCGCGCCTGCGGTCCTGCGGCGGGTCGGGCTGGCGGACACGTACTGGACGCTCGACTCTCCGATCGGCAGGCTGCACGTCGCGCAGGGACCGGCCGGAATCTCCTTCGTGCGCCGGGCGGGACCCGGGCCGGCGGGCGCATTCGAACGGGAGTTCGAGCGGCGGCTGGGACGTCCGGTCTATCCCGCGAGCCGGCCGGCTTCCGCCACCCTGCGTCGCGCCGCCTCCGGGAAGGGATCGGCCGACCTCCTCTTCGATCTGCGCGGCCTGACGGATTTCGAGAGCGCCGTCCTGCGCAAGGCGCTCGAGATCCCTGCTGGGGAGGTGCGGCCCTACGGCTGGATCGCCCGGGAGATCGGGCGGCCCGAAGCGGGACGCGCGGCCGGCAGCGCGCTCGCAAAGAATCCTCTCCCCCTCTTGATCCCCTGCCACCGGGTCGTCCGGACCGACGGGAGGATCGGCGACTACATCTTCGGGGGCGCCGCCAAGCGCGCGCTGCTCCGGTCCGAGGGCGCGTCGCCGGAGGAGCTCGAAAAGCTGGCCGCGTCGGGGATCCGCTACCTCGGAAGCGAATCGGGACGCTACTTCTGCCTGCCGACCTGCGGCGGATTCGAGCACCTGCGCGAGTCGAACCGCGTGCGGTTCCGGTCCGCCCGCCAGGCCGTCGAGGCGGGGTTTCTTCCGTGCGAGGACTGCCGCCCTGCTGCCTGACGGAAGCGTCGAGCGTCGAAGCGTTGCGTTCAGAGTGGAGAGGACGCCGTACGCATTGCCGACGCTGTGAGTGCCGCCCCTCACCCCAACCCTCTCCCCCGGCGCGCGGGGAGAGGGGGCAGAGCTGCGCTT
>JALYUA010000123.1 GCA_030854005.1 Acidobacteriota bacterium | reverse complement strand
GTCAGATTGCAGATCGAGTTCATGAACAGGATCAGGAATGGCGGAGCCTGACGCTTCCGGTGCCGGAGCGCCATGCGGGAGAGACGGACGTGGCGGGCGAAGCGCGCGGAAATGACGGGGACCCCTCGTTTCAATCGTCGTCGGATCGATCGTAGCCGCACCCGGAAACGGGCGCAAGGCGGGAACGCTGTATCTTTCCGGCAATTGCGGCCGATCAACGACAGACCCGGGCAGGATTCGCCGATACGTCGGGCGGCGGTCTCGGTCTTTCTCGTCGTGGTGTCGGCGCTCGTGATCCTGCGCTGCCTCCCGCTGACCCGCGACTACGCGGCCCGCTTCGCGGCGTCCCATGGCGGCAGCCAGCTGGCGGCCGCCGCGGGCGCCGGAGTCCTCGCCCTCGCGGCCGGCGCGGCTCTCCTGCGCTGGCGTCCGAAGGCCCTCCTGGCGGTCGCGCTCGGGATCGCCGCGCTCCTCGTGATCACGTCCGGAAACGCCGGCGCGGCCGCGGCCGCGGCCCTGATTGCGGCCGGAGTCTTCGTCCTCGGAGATCTCGTCTTTCGCCTCTTCACGGGCGTCGAAGCCGGGGAAGACGACGCGTGGTCGGTTTTCGCGGCCGGAGCGGCGGCGTCAGGCATTCTCCTGCTCGGGATGGGCGAGGCGGGAATCCTGCGCCCCGGTTTCCTCGCCGGCGCGGTTGCCGTTCTGGCGGCGGCGCGAAGAGGGCGGGTGGTCCCCCTCCTTCGAATTCTGCGCTCCGCCGGCGCTGCGCTGTTTCCGAGACCCCTGCGGACGCACGAGGCGCTCTGGATGGCGATCGCGGGCGGCGTTCTCTTCGCCTCGTTCGTCAGCGTTCTCGGACCCGAGGTGTCGTTCGACGCGCTCGCGTACCACCTGCCCGAGGCCCGGGACACGGCGCGGTCGGGAGTCGTCCAGCCGCTGCCAGACATCCTTCCCCAGTCGCTCTTCTGGCGGAACCATCAGACGTTCCTGTCGGCAGGATTTCTCTTCGGCGGCGAGCGCGTGGCGCGGTTGCTCCATTTCGGCGTCGCCCTGGGCGCGTTCGGCGCCGCGCTATCGCTCCTTCGTCGCCTCGGCGGGCGAAACGCCGCGCCGCTGGTGACCCTGGCGCTCGTCGCCGTGCCCGTCGTCTGCATGCAGTTTCACGCCGTGTCGGCGGACTGGGCGACGGCGTTTCTCGTAGCCGCGGCCGCGTCGGAGATCGCCGGCGCGAGCGGCACGCCGTCGCGGAGCCGTCTCGCGGGATTCCTGTTCGGCGCCGCGGTGGCGACGAAGATCTTCGCGGCGCTTGCGCTTCCCGCGCTCCTGGTTCTTTTTCTCTTCCGAGTCCGCCGGAGTCGGGTGAAGCGCCTCCTTCTCACCGCGGCCTGCGCGCTCCTCGCGCTCCTGCCGTGGCTGGCGTGGAGCCAGTCACGCGCCGGGTTCTGGCTGGCCCCGTACGCGCCGTCCTTCCCGGCTCTCGTCTCCAGGTCGACGCCCGGAGGCCACGTGCGGCGAGGGCTCGTAATGACGTCATCGTCGGCGGCGGAGCGGCAGGATTCCCCCTCGCCCGCGGCGTTTCTGCGACTGCCGTACGACGTCACCTTCCACGGCGTCTTCTGGGAACGGATCCCCGACGGGTACAACGGGATGCTTCCTCTGCTGCTCTTGATCGGCGCGGTCGGATGGGGCCCGCGGCGGCTGGGCCTCTTTCTCGCGGTCGCGCTCGCCGCCGTTCTCCCCTGGTATCTCCTGCGCGCTCCGGCCCTTCGCTATCTCTTTCCCGTCTACCCCCTCTACGCGGTCTTCGCGGCGGAGGGGCTCGATCGACTGACGCACCGCTTCGACGGCTTCGCGGGACGGGTGGCGGGTTTCGCGCTCGCCGCCGTCACGCTGGCCTTTCCCGCTCAATTCCTTTCGCTTCCGTTCGACACGCGCGTGGCCGCGGGACGCGTTTCCCGCGAGACCGCGCTCGCGTCGTACCTGCCCGCGTATCCTCTATGGAGTCTGGTGAACCCGGCCGATCGCGTGCTGCTCGCGGGCGAGTTCGACCGGTATCACTGCCCGGCGGAAAGAGCGTGGCGGACCGGCTGGTTTCCGATCAGCGAAATGCGTCCCAGCTCGCCGGGTTTCGAGGAGCGGTTGCGGCAGCTCGGCGTCACGCACTGCGTCGTTCGGAGCGACCTCGCGGGATCGCTTCCTCTGCCCGCGTCCGAGCTCGATCTTATGGCGCGGCGCGGCCCCGCCGCTCTCTATCGGCTGAGGCCGCGTGGATCAGCGGTGTCCGTTCCTCCGTCGCCCTGATCGGGTCGCCGCCGCCGCCCCCGCCGCCGTCGCGTCTTCTCCGGGATGACGGGACCGCCCGGCCGGAGCGTCAACAGCTTCGGGAGGGCGCGCGCGGAGTCCTGGACGTCTCCGTTTTCCTGGTACTCGGCGTCGGAGTTCACCTTCCATACGTCGAACGTCCCCCCGAGGATGTTCCGGCTCGCCAGGAGTCCCGTCATCATCGCGTGGTCCTGGTTGTTGTACTTGTGCATGCCGTTGCGTCCGATCAGCTGCAGGTTCGGCAGCTCCGCTTCGAGAAACCGGCGCACCGTCTCGACGTTCTCCCGGTACGAGTCGTCGTAGACGGGATACGCCTTTCGCATCCGCACGACGCATCCGTCGCGGACCTTCGACGGATCGACGAGGCCGATCTGGCCGAGCTCGGTTCGCGCGAGCTCCCGCAGCTCCATGTCGCTCCGCTGCCACAGCTCGTCCCCGTCGGAGCAGAAGTACTCGAGGCCCAGGCACGTCAGGGAAGGATCCGGGACCATGCCGAGGCTCCAGTTCTTGAAGTTCTGGATGCGGCCGAAGGAGACAGAAGGGTCGTGGATGTAGATCCAGTTGTCCGGAAAGACGTTTTCCTGTTCGACGATCAGGGCGACGGTCAGGAAGTCCCGGTACTTCAACCCGTTCGCGGCACTCACGACCTCGGGCGGCGCGGGGGGTACCAGAGCCGCGACCAGGTCGCGGATCGGCATCGAGGAGAGAAAGTGCGTGCCCGACTCCGAGCGCGTGCCGGATGCCGTCCGCGCCACGATGCGCTCGAGGCCCGCCGGTCCCCGCTCGGCGCGGTCGACCGCGGCGTCGAGCACGATCTCGCCCCCGCGCTCCCGCACCCGCGCGGTGACCGCCTCCCACATCTGACCCGGGCCGCGCACGGGATACCGGAACTGGTCGAGCAGGGTCTTGATGACCCGTTCGCGAGGGCCTTTCCTCTTCGGCAGGAGCGTCGCCTTCAGGAGGGACATCATCGAAAGGCCCTTGATCCGCTGCGCCGCCCAGTCGGCCGAGATCTCCGAGCAGGGGATTCCCCACACCTTTTCCGTATAGCTCTTGAAAAACGTCTCGTAGAGCCGGCGGCCGAACGCGTTGATCGTCCAGTCCTCGAACGACCGGGCGTCCGGAATCGGGTGGAGCCGCGCGGAGACGTAGCTCGCGAGAGCACGCGCGACGTTGATCGGCCCGAGGTTGACAAAGACGTTCCAGGCGCGAAGCGGGTAGTCGAAGAACTTCCCCTTGTAGAAGATGCGCGAGAGCCGGTCCCGCACGAGCATGTCCTCGCCGAGGATCTCGGTCCACAGGTCCTCGATCTCGCGGCTCTTGGAGAAGAACCGGTGCCCGCCGATGTCGAAGAGGAAATCCTTGTAGCGCTCCGTCCGGGCGAGGCCGCCGACGCGCTCGGGATCCCGCTCGAGAACGGTGACCGGCACGCCGGCCTTCGTCAGCTCGTACGCCGCGGTCAGCCCGGACGGCCCCGCGCCGATCACGACGACGCGGGTCATCCCGGAAACCGCCTGCGGCGAAACGCGGCCTGCCTCGTTCGTGGCGAATCCTCCACGGTGATGAACAAAGAGTTTGAAAACGGGAGCGGAATCGCGAAAGCGAAGACTAGCTGAAGGCGGCGTCCCTCGGGCTCAGCGGGGAGAAATTCCGGGCTCCCGTTGCGAGCCGAGCTGCAGGCTCTCCCGGTCGCCGCGGCTCTCGGCCTCCGCCAGGGCCATGTCCGCGTCGACCATGAGCTCCACCAGCTCCTCGAAGCTCGTGCGCGGCTCCCACCCGAGCTCCCTGCGCGCCTTCGATGCGTCCCCCTCGAGGTTCTGGACTTCGGTGGGACGGAGATGGCGCGGGTCGAGCTCGACCACGACCCTGCCCGTCCGGCGGTCGATCCCCTTTTCCGAAAGCCCGCTTCCCTTCCACTCGAGGTCCATCCCGCCGCGCCGGAAGGCGATCTGACAGAAATCCCGGACCGAGTGGCTCTTGCCGGTCGCGATCACATAGTCGTCCGGCGTCTCGCGCTGGAGCATCCGCCACATGGCCTCGACGTAGTCCCGGGCGTAGCCCCAGTCCCGGCGCGCCTCGAGATTTCCCAGATAGAGACGGTCCTGGGATCCGTGCGCGATCTTTCCCACGGCGCGGGTGATCTTGCGGGACACGAACGTCTCCCCGCGCCGGGGCGATTCATGGTTGAAGAGAATCCCGTTCAAAGCGAAGAGACCGTAGGCCTCGCGGTAGTTGATCGTGATCCAGAAGGCGTAGGCCTTCGCGACCGCGTACGGGTTGGCCGGGTAGAAGGGCGTGCGCTCGCTCTGCGGGACCTCGGTCGCCTTGCCGAACATCTCGGACGAAGAAGCCTGGTAGATCTTCGGATGAGTCTCGAGGGCGCGAACGGCCTCGAGCAGACGGGTGGCGCCCAGCCCCGTCACGTCGCCGGTGTACTCGGGCATATCGAACGACACCTTCACGTGGCTCTGCGCGCCGAGATTGTAGATTTCGTCGGGCTCGACCGAGCGCAACACCCGATGGAGGGAAGACCCGTCGCTCAAGTCGCCGTAATGGAGGATCAGCCGGCGGTCGGGCTCGTGGGGATCCTGGTAGAGGTGGCCGATCCGCGCCAGGTTGAACGAGGAGGAGCGGCGGAGGATGCCGTGGACTTCGTACCCCTTGGACAGGAGCAGCTCGACGAGATACGAACCGTCCTGGCCGGTGATCCCGGTCAAAAGAGCCTTCTTCATGAGTAGTTGAGGTCCTTCGCGGGCGGGATCTTCTCATGGCGGAGAGGCGCGGGGCGCGGGCGAGGGTAGGGACGCTCCACGCTGAACGCTGGACGCTCGACCTTCCCTTCAGGTTGACATCTGACCCGAGCCGCGACAGACTCGGGTCGAATGGTCACCCGTAACGAGAAAGAGGAGCGTCTCGCGCTTCTCCAGGGCACGCTCGACCTGCTGATCCTGCGGACGCTCGTCTTCGGCCCACAGCACGGACAGGGCATCGCGCGCGCCATCCAGCGGGGGTCCGACGACGTCCTTCTCGTGGACCACGGCGCGCTCTATCCCGCGCTCCAGCGCCTCGAAGCCGAAGGGTGGATCAGCGCGGCGTGGGGGACGTCTTCGAACAACCGGCGAGCGCGTTTTTACCGGCTGACGCGGCTCGGCCGCGGACAGCTCGCGAAGGAGCGCAGCCGCTGGAGCCGCCTCGCGGGGGCGATCGGACGCGTCCTCGGCCCCGAGCCGAGCGAGGGCTGAGGAGGGACGATGTTCCGGCGCCGCCGGCCCGAGACCGATTTCTCCGAGGAGATCCGCGCGCACCTGGCGCTCGAGGAGGAGGCGCTGCGCGAGGAAGGCGTGGCCGGCGACGAGGCCCGCGCGCGCGCGAACCGCGCCTTCGGCAACGCGACCGCGACGCAGGAACGGTTCCACGAGTCCGCGCCGGGAATCGGCTGGGGCGTGCTGGGGCAGGACGTCCGGTACGCGCTGCGCACCCTCGCCCGAAACCCCGGGTTCGCGATCGCCGCCGCCCTGACGCTCGCTCTGGGAATCGGCGCGAACACCGCGATCTTCTCCGTCATCAACGCCGTTCTCGTCCGTCCGCTGCCGTTTCCGGAGCCGGACCGCCTCGTCATGGTGTACGCGCGCAGCGAGACCGGCGATCCCCAGAGCCTCGGTCCCGCCGACTTTCTGGACGTTCGGCTTCAGTCGCGATCCTTCGAGCGCCTCGCCGCGATGCGGGAGGGGTCCTTCAACCTGGTCGGCCGTGAGAGGCCCGAGATCGTCCACGGGGCCGTCGTTACCGCCGACTTCTTTCCCCTGCTCGGAAGCCGCCCGATCGCCGGCCGGATCCTCCAGCCCGGACGAGACGATCCGGGGGGCCCGTCGAGCGTGGTGCTGGGCGCCCGCCTCTGGCGGAGCCGATTCGGTTCCGACCTTTCTCTCATCGGGAAGCCGGTCACGATCGACGGCGAGCCCCGGACCGTCGTCGGAATCATGCCGGCCGATTTCGAGCTGCCGGCCGGCGCGGAGATGTGGATGTCGTCGCGTTTCGCGGTGCCTCCACACCCCCTTCGCCCCGCGGTCGATCCGTCGTCGGGGCGCGATACGCACTACATCGACGTCGTCGGCCGGCTCGCGCGGGGAGTTCCACGCGCGTCGGCGGACGCGGAAGTCCAGTCCATCCTCGTTCGGCTGAAGCGGCAGTACGGCGACAAGGAGGGCTCGGTCGGAGGCTCGGTGGTCTCGCTGCACGAGGACCTCGTCGGTTCCGCGCGTCCGGCTCTCGTCGTCCTTCTGGGCGCCGTCACGCTGCTCCTGCTGATCGCCTGCTCGAACGTGGCGAACATCGTGCTCGCCCGGGGAACGGCGCGCCAGCGAGAGATCGCCATCCGAGCGGCGCTCGGGGCCGGGCGGCTGCGGCTCGTCCGACAGCTCCTGACGGAGAGCGCGGTGCTGGCGGCGGTCGGCGGAGGTCTCGGCCTCCTGCTCGCCCTGGCGGCGATGGCGCCGCTGCGCGCCATGGTGCCGTCCGGTCTTCTCGTGGGCTCGAGGCTCGCCCTCGACACGCGTGTCCTTCTCTTCACGGCGGCGATCTCGATGGCGTCGGGAACATTGTTCGGATTGTTCCCGGCGCTCCAGCTCGCGCGGCGGGACGTCATCGGAACGCTGAAGGAGACGGGGCGGGGCGTCACCGGCTCCCGGGCCAACCGCACGCGGAGCCTTCTCGTGGTCACCGAGATCGCGCTCGCCGCCGTTCTCCTCCTGGGCGCGGGCCTGCTGATCCGCAGCTTCGAGCGGCTGCTCTCCGTTCCGCAGGGTTTCGAACCGGACGGCCTCATCACCGGCCGCCTGACGCTGCCGGCAGGCCGGTACCCGGAGCCCTCCGCGAGGCTCTCCACGGTCGAAGGGATGCTCGAAAAGGTGCGGGCGCTTCCGGGCACGACTTCGGCCGCCGTGGTGTCCCGGCTGCCGCTGAATCAGGGCGCCAGCCGGCGCGGCGTGGACATCGAGGGCTTTCCGGACCTGTCCTTCTCCCCCGACTATCAGGTCGTCAGCGGCGACTATTTCCGCGCGATGAGGATCCCGCTCCTGCAGGGCCGCGTCTTCGACGATCGCGACCGGGCGGGGGGCCCCGGCGCGATCCTCGTCAGCGAGTCGCTCGCCCGCAAGTTCTTCCCCAATCGCGACGCGGTCGGGCGCCGGATGAAAGTCGGGCTCGGAGACGAATGGTCCCTGGTCGTCGGCGTCGTGGGCGACGTCCGGCAGCACCGACTCGAGGAGAAGTCGGTCCCGACGGTCTACGTCCCCTACGCGCAGGATCCCTGGCCCGTCCTGACACTCGTCGCGCGCACCAGGATGCCTCCCGAAAAGGCCGCGATCGGGCTCGCGGCGGCGGTCCGTGCGATCGATCCGGACCAGGCGCTGTCCCGCGTGCGGCCGATGCGGCAGGTCGTATCGGAGTCCGTCTCCGCTCAGCGCCTGCGCATGGTCCTGCTCGCGTTGTTCGCGTTCCTGGCTCTGGTGCTCGCCTGCGTCGGTCTGTACGGCGTTATGGCGTACTCGGTGGCCCAGAGATCGCGCGAGATCGGAATCCGGATGGCGCTCGGCGCGGATTCCGGCCGCGTCCTCCGCCTGGTGGTCGGCCAGGGCCTGAAGCTCGCCCTCGGCGGTCTCGGGGCAGGGCTCCTCCTGTCGATCGGTTTCGGACGCCTGATGTCGAGCCTGCTCTTCGACGTGCGGCCGACGGACGCCGCAACGTTCCTGGGAATCTCGTTCCTGCTGGCGGCCGTCGCGTTCCTGGCGACCTACGTGCCGGCGTGGCGGGCCACGCGCGTCGATCCCGCCGTCGTGCTCCGGGGCGACTGAGCCCCGTCGAGGAAGACGCGGCGCAGTCCCGCGCCTTACGCGGGCGCCTTCAACGTTCGCGCGAGGACGACCAGGAGAAGGACCCCCGCGGCAGCGATCGCGATCCACAGGACGCCCGGCGTCCGCGCCGTCTTTTCCGACGGGCGAGCCGGCAGAAGCGCGAGCCTCGCGGGCCTCGCCGGCGCGGAGAGAATTCTGTCGGCGACGAGCTCCAGATCGAAGCGCGGCGGCGTCGCGTCCGGGTTGTCCCAGGCGAGTCGAAGCTTCTCGCCGGGCTGAAAAACGAAATCGATTCGCACGGCGGATGTCCAGACCGCCGCCGACGCGAGAGTGAGCGGCGCGTTGTCGCCGTTTTCGATCTCGACCTCGATCCGCGGCGCCGAAGGTCGCCCGATCGGGATCGCGAGCGGGACCGCGGGTTCTTCCGCGCGCTTGACCCAGGAGGCGCTTCCGAGGACGCGGCGGTCCGTGACTCCCCGCGCGTCTCTCTCGTCTTCGGTCACCGCCGCCCGGCGCGAGAAATACGCGGGCCCGGCCGCGGAGACCTCCACGAGATCGATCGCGGAAGGCTGCGGAGTCTCGATGCGCAGAACCGTCTTCGTCTCCCGCTGGATGGTCGTCGCGGGAACGGGGTGCCGCTGCCGGTGCGCGACGCGCTCGACGATGTAGGGAACGGGCCGGTTCTCGGAATCGAGGACACGGACCGGGGCGGTGTTGGCGCTGGCGGCCGCGGGCAGGTCGAGGTACGCCACCGACGTCTGGTCCGGCAGCGCGATCGGTTGCTGCGCCTTCCATGCGGCCGGGGCGACGGTGGCGCCCCGGAGGGGAACCGCCAGGCCGTCGGCGTCACCCGCCCGCCTCTCGGCCGGCCCGAGGCGAGCCTCCGAGGTCCGGCCGGGTCGCGCGATCGAGAGGGCGCGCTCGATGTCGTATCCCGGGGTCTCCGCGATTCCGGATCCGTAGAAGAGGCGGAGCCCCGCCGCGTCCCGCGGGGTCGCGAAGACGATGGAGCGGGAGCGCGCGAGCGCCACGACGCTCGAGACCTCGAATGCGGGTCCTCCCGTCTCTTCGATCTCGAGCTCCAGCAGGCGCGCGGACGCGTCGCAGAGCGCGATCTCGTCGCTTCCGGACCCGTCGGGAGCGCGAGTGATCGTGCCGGCCCCGACGAGACGGCGCACGACCTCGTCGCGATGGAGGACGCGCTCGGTCACCCGAACGGCCCTGACGTACGCCGGCGCGGCGCCCGAGATGCGCAAGGAGGCGACGCCCAGGTTCGCCGCCGGAAGGGTCAGCGTGCGCAGGGAGACGCCCGGAGAAGAAGCGTCCGGCGGGCCCGGCGATAGCGGAACCTCGCGAACGGAACGGGGCGGATCGCCCGCGTCCACCGACACGGCCCGCGGCCCGACCGGATCGCTGTTGCGGTCGTCGAACCGGAATCGCCACCATCGGCGGCCATTCGGTGCAAAACGCAGGGTCGTCGATCGCACATGCCGTCCCGCGAAGACGGAGCCCTCGGCAAACGCCTTCCAGGAAGCGCCGTCGTCGGAGGAGTCGATGACCACGGGCTTCAGGAATTCCTGGCCGTCGATCTCCAGCGTCGCGGTGCGGGCCAGGGCAGGCCGCGCGCCGCGATCGAGCACCGCGGTCGTCTCGCGATGCGACGTGCGCTCGACGTCGCGCAGCGGCAGACGCGCCGGGCTGCGGCCGATGCGCTCCTCGAGCGCCCACGGCACCTCCTTCCCCGCGCCGTCGCGAAGCCTGATGTCGGGCAGCCCTGGACGGCACGCGTCGAGAAGGTCGTCGGGAAGCGGGACGCGCGCCCAGCCGGACTGCGCAATCACCGGCCGTGAGAATCGGAAGAGGTCGGGTGTGGCCGCGCCGAGGAGCGCGATCGCGAGCGCGGCAAGGGCCAGGCGCTTCATGGCCGCTCCCGCGCGAAAACGAAGCGCTGGGTCAGGAAGGAGACCGCGAGCAGCGCCACCGCCAGGCCGACGATCGACCCGACGCGGTAGAGAGCGCCCAGGTCCCAGAGGTCGTGCAGGAACACTTTGCCGATCGTCAGAAGGAGCACCACGAGCGCCGCGGCGCGCACGGGCTTCAGGTTGCGCGCGATCCCGAGGCCGAGAAGCACCAACGCAAAGATGCCCCACGCGAGGGAGTAGGTCACGTCCTCCGCCAGCCCGCCGCCGGAGAGACGGAAGACCACCGTCCGGCCGGGCGAGTAGAAGTCGGCGATCTCGACGTTGACGAGGACGAAGAGAAGAATTCCGGCTCCCGCCTGGAGGAGAGGCGCGACCCGGTGACGTTCCGCCCAGGGAGCGTCCCGCAGCCATCGGGCCGCGGCGAGCAGCGCCACCGCGGAGATCCCGAAGGTGTAGAGGTACCAGTTCAGGATCCGCGTTCCGCTGCGGGGGTAGTAGTGCCACAGCGCCGGGTTGAAAACGAGCCGCGCGAAACAGGCGGCGGCGAGAAGAGTCGAGGCCTTGACGAGACCGTCGGACGGGACTCTTCGCCAGAGCCAGGCCAGCGCCGCCGCCTCGAGGCCCCAGGCGACGGTTATCCACTCCTTGTCGAGGACGATCGGGACGGCCGCGGTCACGAAGACGAGAGTGACGGCGCCGAACAGAGCGGAGGTAAAGCGCCGGTCTTCGGGCGACGCCAGCAGCGACTGAGAGCGGCGCAACGCGAAGAGGGAGGCCGCGCCGAAGAGAATCGCGACGCCTCCGAGCGGCGTCGTGCCCCAATCGTCTTTCGCGAGGATGTAGAGAACCGGAAAGTGCAGCACCGGCGCGAGCGCGCTCGAGAGCCACGCCAGCCTGCCGCGCCGCCACCGGTTCGAGAGAAACGGCAGAGCCCAGAAGGCGAGCGCCGGCCCGATCACGAGCGGAAGGAAGTCGTGCAGTGTGACGGCGCGCTCACCCGCTTCGACGAGCCTCGCGGCGACCAGGGCGAGGAGGGAAGCGAAGAGAAGGGCCTGGCTCCCGAGGATCCATGCCCCCGAGGCCAGGAGCGTCGCGATCGCGAGCAGGCCCGCGGCGTGCGCCGCGGCGAAGAGCCAGAGCGGCAGGACGGGCTGTTTCGCCGAGATCTCGAGGAACCGGACGAGAACGAGAAATCCGCCCGCGAGCGAAATCGCCGCCGTGGCGCGCGTCGCGGGATGGTCGCGGCCGCCGCGGCGCGCCAGAGCGAAGGCGAGAAACCCGGCCGGGACGATCGCGAAGAGGAGAAGGCATTCTGTGCGGTGCGGGAGGAGATCGTTCGAGACCCTGGCGGCCAGCGCCGCGACGGAGAATCCCGCCGCAATCGGGAGCATCGGAGCGAACTCCTCGCCGCGGCCGACGAGAAAGGCGCCGGCGGCGAGCAGCAGAAGATAGCCGCTCAAAAACGCGGGGGAGACGGCCAGCCCGCCGTGGTTCGCGACCAGAAACGCGAAGAGAAGCGGGCCGACGACGGCGGCGATCCGGATGCCGGACACCCACTCCTTCCGGGACGCCGCTCCCGGGGCTTCGGGAGAGGACACGAACCGGGCGAACAGTCCGGCTAAGAGCGCCGCCGCGCCGAGCGCCCACGGGACCTTAACGGCGTCGAGGTGGCCGCTCGACCAGCCCGCGAAGAGGACGGCGGAGCCGGCGAGCGCGAGCGTCGAGATCGACAGCCACGCGCGCCGACGCGCGAGAGCCAGGGCGCCGGCGTCGAGGAGGAGCACGTAAGCGAAGAGCGCGACGGGACGGTCTTCGTGCGTGGCGAGGAGGTAGGGCGTGAGAAATCCGCCCACGAGGCCGAGCACCGCCACGATGTAGGAGCGCCGGCGCGCGGCCAGCATTCCGGCGACTAGCGTCACCGCGGCCATGCAGGCGAAGGCCGCGGCCGCGCCGAGAAGCCCGTAACGCGCGTGCGCGGCGAAGAGCGCCGCGTAGAGGATCGCGACTCCCGCTCCGGAGGTTGCCTGGCCCGCCATCTCGCCGCGCGACCTCAGAAAGTCGCCGCCCGCGAGAGCAACGGCTCCCACGAGCAGGGCGATGATCACGCGCCCGAGCGGAGAGATCAGGCCGTGCTGGATCGAGTATTGGAGAAAGAGGCCCATGCCGATGAAGAGCGCGACGCCTCCGAGCCAGGCGAAGAGCCGGACGCTGATGAGCCCCTCCCAGTCGAAGGCCGCTCTCGCGGGGGCCGAGGGCGGCGAAGGCGGCGAAGCCGGCGAAGGAGGCAAGCCGGGTCCGGACGGAGTCGCCGCGGGCGGGGGAGGGATGGCCGGCGGCGGAACAGAGGAAAGGCCCGCCGGGGGAGAGAACTGAGGGATCGGGTCCGGGAGCGGCGGGGGGGCGCCGAGTCGATCGGGGGAAGGAGGCGCCGCCACGTCTGGCGCGACAGGCGCCTGCGCATTCGGGAACACGGAGCCGGTGCCAGGCGTGAATGCGAAGCCTTGCTGCTCGATCCGCGCAATCCGGCCCGTGACCTCGGCGATTTGAGCCCACAGCTCCCGCGCTTCTTTACGCGCCCGCCTGGCCTGGTAGAAGGCTGCCACAGGCAGGACGAGCAGAAACAGCGCGAGGCAACCGATGATCGGAAGGACTTCGCTCATGAGATGGTCTTGAAAGGGGTAAACCAGTCTAGCAGGCGGATGGCCGCAGGCTGCGGAGGCGGGTCACGGAAGACGAGTCTCCCCGGCCCTTCGAGCTCGCGCGCCGCGCCGGGACACGGACCGACGCCTCTCCGGAAAAACATGCTGCCAGACGTCGCTCGTTTGCCGCCTTGATGGACCGCGCAGGCGCTCGGGATCCGGAGGCCGCGTTTCTCGGGCTGTCTCACCGTGCCAAAATACGAAACGACATGAACGACAGGGATTGGATTTCCGGCCGCTCGCCCGGGTTCTCGAGGAACCCGTGTTAGACGACGAACCGCGAGCTACCGTCGTCGTCGTGCCTCGCGAGCGTTTCAGTCAAACGCAACGCTCGCTCGAAGACCTCTACGAAAATACGACGATCCCATTTCATCTGATCTACGTGGATGCGGGAGCCCCGCCCCGGATTCGGCGTTATCTGGAAGGGGAGGCGCGACGAAGGCTCTTCGAGCTGATCCAGGTCGATCGGTTTCTTTCCCCCAACGAGGCCCGCAATCTCGCTCAGCGCCGAGTGAAGACCAAGTATGTGGTCTTTCTGGACAATGACGTTCTCCTGACGCCCCGCTGGCTGGAAGAGCTCGTCGTCTGTGCCGAAGAAACGGGCGCCTGGGTGGTCGGACCGCTGTATCTCATCGGCGAGTTGAGTCAACAAACGATCCACATGGCTGGCGGAGTGGCGCACGTCACCGAGTTACCCGACGGCCAGCGGATTTTCTATGACGACCATCTCCTGGCCGACACGGCTCTAGCCGACATGATCCCTTCGCTGCACCGAAGACCCTGCGATTACGTCGAATTCCATTGTGCGCTCGTCCGAAACGAAGTTTTCGGGCGGCTGGGGCCGCTGGACGAGCAGCTTCTGAGTGTCCACGAACATATCGATCTCGGTTTGCTCGTCCAGAAGGCCGGTGGTTCTGTGTATTTTGAACCGCGGTCTGTCATCAGCTACGTCCCACCTCCTCCGTACGATTCTGGCGATTTCCCGTATTTCATGATGCGCTGGAGCGAGCAGTGGAACCTGGCCACCATTCGTCACTTCAAAGAAAAATGGGGCTTCTCGAGCTTGCGTTTCTTCGGCGACCCGGTCACGCCGGGGAACGAGGACACGATCCTGCGCTGGGCGCGCGGTCATCGACGCCTGATGACGGGGCTGCGCGTCTCGTCGGAAGAGACCGATGTTCCAAAGTCACCTCGGGAAGAAGCCCAGTGCATGGTCGCTTTGTTTCTTTCAGTCGATCGGGAATCCTTCGATCTCGAGCTCGTGTCGCAGGACGGGCACCCTGTCGAGCAGGCGCTCGCCGTGGATGCGCACACCGTCTTCGACCGGTTGACCGGGATGCTGGCGCGGGCCGAAGAGGAAGATCTCAATCTGATGATCCGTCCCGTGGCCTTGCCGATCACTCATCCCGTGGTGCTCTTGCGTCTTGATGATCTGGACGTCGAGGAGCTGGCGAAAGCGCTGCCTGTTGCCTTTCTGGCTCTGGAGACCGGTCCTGAGACGTATCAGTGCTGGCTGGCCGTCGCCAGAGGGGATCCCCGGAGCGCATCTCTCTGGCGGCGGCTCGCCCTACCCACCCCGGCCGGCGAAACCGAGCCGGTCCGGGTCGCGGGAAGCAGGATCGTAAGCTCCGACGCCCGTCACTCGACTGGCGCTCTTCCTCGGGTTCGTCTCGTCGACGGCTGCGCCGGGTTGCTCAATACTCTCTGGGACCTCGAAGCGCAGGGGCTCCTCCCTCTTCTTCTCGCCAGCGTCCTGGCCTGATCCCGAGGTCGCATGCATCCCTACGCGCAGACGAATATCCAACTCTTCAACCAGCTTCATCGGCAAGGTTACTCGTCGGCCGACCTGAAATCCGTGGTGTCCGCGTATGAGCTCATGACTCTGCTGATGACAGGTCGTTTCCGAGCGTCAGGGAAAACGTTCGTCGCTCATCTGGTTGGCACCGCCAGCATCCTCGCTTCGCTGGAGGCCCCGAGTGCGCTCGTCGTCGCGGGGCTTCTTCATGCGGTGTACACGGCCGGTGATTTCGGTGACGACCGCTCAGGCAGTTCCGAAGCCAGGCGTGAGCGGGTCCGGTCTGTGGTGGGTGAGCGAGCGGAGGAATACATCAGCCGCTACGACGGCCTGCTATGGACCGACCAGACGATTCGCGGCGTTTCCGAGAACCTGGACAGTATGGCGTCGATAGAACGCGACGTCGTCTTGATGCGCCTGGCAAATGAGCTCGAGGAATTCCTGGACCTGGGTCTTCACTATTCCGGCGAGCAGAGGCGGCTGAAGACATCGGGAAGCGATCGATGCGATCTCATGGTCGGAATGGCGCAAAAACTGGGTGTTCCACGACTTTCCGAGGAATTGGCACGCACGATCGACGAGTCGGCGTCCGCCACTCTTCCGGCTGAGGTGGTGAGCACCAGAAACGCGTCGTTTCTACTGCCCCCCCTGTCTTATCAGCGATTGAAGAACTCCCTCGTCGATCGCCTCGCTGCGCGACAGGGTGCCATGCGAGATCGACCAGATGAGCCCTAGCGCGCCCGATGTGTCGGCGGTGACGACAATCGCAGTTGCCTCAACCTTCACCGCCGATCCTGTTGAGACGGCTTTGCGGTTCTGGATGCAGGAACTGCAAGTGCCCGCCACCATCCTCTTCGCTCCCTACGGTCAGGTGTTCCACCAGTTGCTGGACCCCTCCAGTCTCTTCTCCACTAATCAGCGAGGCATCAACGTGCTGGTCGTGCGGTTGGACGACCTGACGAGCGTAGACCCGGGGTCGGACCCGAATCCCCGCGAGGACGAGCGGTCGGCGAAGGATCCGCAGACGGCGGCCCTGGCAAATCGCGCTGAAGTCGGTCATCCAGACCAGGCCGGTGTCGATCTGGGAAGCTTCGTCTCGTCGGTGAAGAGTGCGATGGAACGCGCGGCGATCCCGCATCTGATCTGCTTCTGTCCCGCTTCGAGGTCGACCGAATCGGGCGACGTAGGGTTCCATCGGCGGTGGGAAGATCGACTGGCGGCGGCACTGCGCGAGATTCCGGGCGTCGAGGTCGTCACGAGCGCTGAACTGATGTTCGCGTATCCCATTAGCGAGACCTTTGACCCGGAAGGCGATGCGTTGGCGCGCATTCCGTACACACCGGCTTTCTATACCGCTCTGGGGACCATGATCGCGCGGCGACTTTTTGCGTCGCTCAGTGCTCCTTACAAGGTGATTGCGGTGGATGCGGACCAGACGTTATGGAGCGGCGTGTGCGGCGAAGACGGTCCTGATGGAGTGGGCTTCGATCCGCCGCGGCTCGCCATTCAGGAATTTCTGAAACGGCAGCACGATGCGGGGATGATTCTGTGTCTGTGCAGCAAGAATAACGAGGAGGACGTCGCCGCGGTGTTCGACCGGCGGCCCGAGATGATTCTTCGCCGGGATCATTTCGCGGGCTGGCGGGTCAACTGGAAACCTAAATCGGAGAATCTCCTGTCGCTGGCCAGCGAGCTGCGGTTAGGGCTCGAGAGCTTCCTTTTCCTGGACGACGACCCGGTGGCCTGCGCCGAGGTCCAGGCGAATTGCCCGGAGGTTCTCACGCTGGCGCTGCCCCAAGAGCCGGAGGCCATAGCGCCGTTTCTGGGAAAGATCTGGGCGTTCGATCACCTCAAAGTCACGAGCGAGGCCGCGGATCGGACGGGTTTCTATCGGCAGAGCGCCCAGCGCGATGAGTTCAAGAGGGAGGCTCTGACCCTCAAGGAGTTTCTCTCAGGCTTGAGACTCAGAGTTCACGTTGCAGCCCTGGCATCCGATGACCTGGCCCGTGCATCGGAACTCACCCGGCGAACCAACCAATTCAACATGACGACGATCCGGCGTTCCGAGGCGGCTTTGCGGTCACTGGTCCAATCGCCAGGACCAGAATGCCTCGTCGTTCGTGTGAAGGATCGGTTCGGCGACTACGGTGTGGTCGGGGTCATGATTGTGGCCCCCGCCCCCGGCGCATTGTCCGTGGACACTTTTCTGCTGAGCTGCCGGGCCCTGGGCCGAGGGGTCGAACATCGAATGCTCGCCCACGCGGGCGAGATCGCTCTGCAGCGCGGGCTCGAGAGCGTGGATGTGCTTTTCCGTCCCAGTGGCAGGAACCAGCCGGCGCTCGATTTTCTGGAGAGCGTTGGAAGCCCTTCGAAGAAGGTTCTGGACGGAGAGGCCGTGTTTCAGTTCCCCGCCCATCTCGCATCCGCGATGCGGTACGACCCCCCGGCCGAATCCAATCGCGAATCCACGCGCGCCGATCCGGCCGCCCTCTCTGTTCGTGCTGAAGTCGATGCCCGCGCGAAGGCGGCATTGCTCTCCTCGATTGCCAGGGAGCTATCAGATGTGGGCCAGATCGCGGGCGCGATCGCGGCCCAGGCGAGGGACCGCCCCGACTCGAACGTTCCCTACCTCGCGCCGGCCACGGATTGCGAGAAGCAGGTGGCCGAGATGTTCGGGGCGGTGCTCGGCGTCCAGCACGTCGGGGTGAACGACAGCTTCTTCGGCCTTGGCGGTCATTCTCTTCTGGCCATGATGCTCATCAACCGTCTGCGAGCGGCGTTTCACGTCGAGTTTCCAGTCGACGTCCTGTTCGAGGTCGAGTTCACCGTGGCCCGGGCGGTCCAGACGATAAACGCGTACCAGACGAGACAGGCATCGCCCGAAGATACCGACGCTCTGATGCAGCTGATCGAGACCCTGTCGGACGATGAGGTCCGGACGCTGCTGGCGGAGCACCGGGGTCCCGTTCCGGCCAGAGGCGGAGGGGAGAAGGGGTGAGTCCGGTATAGCCAACATTCTCTTCACCGCGGTGGGCACGGGAGGGGACGTGCTTCCGTTGTTCCGCATCGGCAGGCGGCTGAAGACGCGCGGCCATGATGTCGCCCTGCTGACACACAGCTCTTTTGGCAGTCTGGCTGCCGAGGCCGGGTTGGATTTCGCCGCTTTGGATGACGCCAGCGACTGCGCTCGGTCGATCGATGATGGCCCTCTCTTGAATACTCCACGCGGGATTCCCGAGTTCCTGCGGCGGCACTACTTCACTAAAGTGTCGTTGGAGTGCGATCTGATTCGCCGGCGACTTCGTGCACCCGACACGATTGTTGTGGCCCGGGATTTGTTCGATATCGGAGCCCGGATTGCCGCCGAGAAATTCGGCATCCCATTGACGTGGCTGTTCGTTGCGCCGAGCCAATTGATGAGTCCCGATCTTCGTCGAGAGCTGTTCGCGAAGGTCCTGGCCGCAGACGTCGATCGTCTCCGTCTCGAAGCCGGCCTCCCTCCCGTGACTGACTGGAGCTCCTGGTTGAGCTATCCGGGGCGGAACGTCGCCATATGGCCTCTTTGGTTTGCGGCGCCCGAACCCTCGTGGGCAGCGGAGGTCGTGCCGGTCGGCTTCGTACGTGACAACGAAGACGAAAGCGGCGAGGTACCCGAGGAGATCAGGTCGGCTCTCTGTGCCGGCGAACGGTTCGCTCTCATTACCGGAGGCACAGGGACCTTTGCGGGCCGCGGCTTTTATAGCGCCTGCGTCGAGGCGTGTCGCCGGGCTCGCCGCCGTATGATCCTGGTCACTCCGCATGACCAGTTGGTTCCGGCCGATCTGCCGGAATCCGTTCTGCGCTACCGGCATCTTCCCCTGGGCAAGGTGATGCCGCTCGTGGAGCTCGTTCTCCACCATGGCGGTCGCGGAACGATGAGCTGCGCGCTGGCTGCGGGCACCCCCCAGGTCGTGCTCGCCTGGGGAGCGGATCGGCCCGACAACGCCGTTCGCCTCGAGCAACTCGGGGTCGCAAGATACATCCCCCGGCCGGCGTGGAACGCCGAGATGGTCGCGGAAGCCGTCGAAAACCTCGCCGATTCGCCAGAGGTCAAGGAACGTTGCCGGGAAATTGCCGGCCTGGTCACCGGGACGGATTCCCTGCTCGCTGCGTGTCAGGTGATCGAGGATTCCCTGCGTCGAAGTGGGGTGATCGACGAAGAGACGGGGGCGCGGGCGGGCGCGAGTGGCGAGCATCGAGCCTGGCGTGACAATCCCGGGAAGGATGACTCCGAGCGCCTTTCGCCGGAGCGCCTCGAGTTGCTGGCGATCCTCCTGAAGAAGAAAGGCGAACGGTCCGGCGATTGACCTCGATCTTAGCGGGCGAGAGCATCGCTTGACTGATAAGCGATTACTTAATAGTCTTGGCCGGTGGGAAGTGTCGCATCGACTCAAGACATCTTCCGTGCCATCGCCGATCCGACACGGCGGGCGCTGCTCGATCTCCTCCGAGCGGGAGAACGCTCGTTTCCGAATCTCGCGGGCGAATTCGAAATCTCGGAGCCAGCGGTCTCGCAACATCTGCGCATCCTTCGTGAGACAGGTCTGGTCCGGGACACGCGCCAGGGTCGGGGGCGCCTCTACAGGCTCGACGCCAGGCCCCTCCAGAGACTCTGCGCGTGGGCGGACTCGTACCGCGAGGTCGTAGATCCCGCGGGACATGTCTGGCGGCTGTCGGCCCTTCCACCAGAATTCGACCACTCGAGCGCGGTTGTTTCGAACTCGGAAGCAAAACGGGGGCGGAAGCCCCACAGGGAAAGGAGCCACCATGTCCATCGCAGGAGGAAAACCAAATGACCGGCGCATCGCCACTCACCTGATCGTCAAAGGCGTGGACCGGGCGATTGACTTCTATGGCCGCGCCTTTGGAGCAGACGTCCTCTATCGCTCCCAAACCTCGACGGACGGTCGTGCCCTGCACGCGCAACTTCGGATCTTCGATTCCATCGTGCTTCTCTCTGAGGAAAACATGGGAATGCCGGAAGAGGCCATGGCACGTTTTGAAACCGGCATGCGGACGCGGTCTCCAGAGTCGCTCAAGGCAACCACGGCGATCCTCGAGGTCTACGTCGACGACGTGGACGGTGCTTTCCGCCGGGCGATTGATGCCGGCGCGATACCCAGGCTTCCGGTCGGCCTCGCCTTCTACGGCGATCGCTACGGCCAGGTGGTCGATCCATTCGGACACGTCTGGGCCCTGGCGACGGAGGTCGAGCGGCTGACGCCCGGGGAAGTGGACCAACGCGCGATGGAGCACTTCGGGCAGATGCAGACAACCTAGCCGTCGCCCTGTCCGTCGCCTCGACCGGGACGGATTGTCTCTGGAACCGGAACTCGACGACCCGTTCGAGAGGCTAGACGGCGTCGCCGGAGCAGGGCGTCATGGATTCCTCTCCCTCTCGGGTCCTCCCGAGCCCGATCGAGCCGTTTTTATCGAATTTCGATATTATACTTGACGTTATTCGATAAATGATTTATTGATATTCAATAAATCGGAGACCAAGCCATGTCCAAGCCAGCCTCTTCCGCCGCCCTTCCGATCGCACACGTCGTGCTGCGGATTCTCATCGTCCTGAATTGGCTCTCGGGCGCCGCGATCGCCACGCTGCTGATCGCCATGCCCACCCGGCGGTGGATCATGAGCGCGCTCGCTCTGTCTCCCTCGCCGGAGGCAGATCAGCTGATCATGGGCTTGCGCGCGATCGCGGTGCTCGGCCTCCTCGCGATTCCGCTGAACTACATCGTTCTCAGAAGGCTGCTCGCGATCGTGGAGACCGTCCGCGCGGGCGACCCGTTCGTCGCCGCGAACGCGTCCCGTTTGCAGGCGATCGCCTGGGTGATGCTCGCCCTGCAGCTTCTCAGCCTCGCCATTGGCACGATCGCGAAGGCGGTTTCAACGCCGGCGCATCCGCTCCATCTCCAGGCGGGCTTTTCAATCAGCGGCTGGCTCGCGGTGCTCCTCACGTTTCTGCTGGCCCGCGTGTTCGCCGAGGGCACGCGCATGCGCGAAGAGCTCGAAGGGACGGTCTGACGTGGCGATCGCGGTCAAGCTCGAGGACCTCCTTCACGATCGGCGAATGACGCTGACCGAGCTCGCCGATCGGATCGGAATGACCCTGGCGAACCTCTCGATCCTCAAGACCGGCAAGGCGCGCGCGATCCGCTTCTCGACGCTCGAAGCGATCTGCGAGGCGCTCTCGTGCCAGCCTGGCGACCTTCTCCGGTTTGAGTCGGAGCAAGCGGAACGACCGAACCCCGGCGGCGAGTAAACGGAGCGCGAGCCGATGAACGAGTTCAGCAAGGAGCTCTTCAAATGAAACACACGGTCACGCTGACCATGACGTCTCTGCTCTCGGTCTTCTTTACGACGTTTGATTTGACGGACGACATCGTCCGCGGGATATCCCCGGGGGGACTCTCGAACGTTCCTGTGGTGCTCGTCCTGGCCGTGGGGGTGTACGCGACCTGGTGCCAGTCGAGCGGCGATCGGGGTTCATCATCATCCTCGTGATGTCGCTCCTGGCGTCGGGCCTCCCGTCATCCACATGTCGGGGTCGAGAGGCGTGACCGCTGACATCACGTCCGCCGGAGCCTTCTTCTTCGCGTGGGCGCTTCTCGTGCTCGGCGTGACCGCGATCTTCTCCGTCATCCTCTCGGCGCGCGCACTGCTGAGCGTGCAACGGGTCCAGCCGGGGTAGTCCAACAACCCGAACCTGGAAAGCGAACCTCACACGGCGCAGGTGATCCGCGCCGGGCATCAGGGCAGGATCTCGACGTACCCCTCCGATCCATGCACGCGGATCCGCTGCCCATTTCGGATCAGCCGGGTGGCATGCTCCACCCCCACGACGGCCGGCAAGCCGTACTCCCGTGCGATCACCGCGCCATGGGTCATCAGCCCCCCCACCTCCGTTACCAGGCCCTTGACGGCCAGGAACAGCGGCGTCCAGCCGGGGTCCGTGTAGGCGGTGACCAGGATGTCGCCCGCTTCGACATCGGCCTCCCCCATGTCCAGGATGACGCGGGCCCGCCCCTCGATGGTCCCGGCGGAAACCGGTAGGCCGACCAGCGCGCCAGCCGGCGAGTCGTCGCGTCGGTGATCCGCTGGAAGGCGTCCGTCGTCACGCAAAAGCCAGCCGGCACGCGGAGGCCTTCGATCCGCGAAAGCTCTCCCAGGTGCGCGCCTTTGCCGCCAGCGACCGCGACCTGCGCCTGGTCGATCTCCTGGACACCCAACACGTAGCAGCCCATCCGCTCTCTCCCTTGTGCGTTCTCTCAAGAATGTCGCAGCGTCTGCGCAACTGCACCGCGAGTCCTACCATTGGTTCGAGGTCCTCGGCGGCGGCTTGACCTCTCCGTCGACCTTCGATAAGGTTCGCCTCCCTGACGCGGGGTGGAGCAGCCTGGTAGCTCGTTGGGCTCATAACCCAAAGGTCGCAGGTTCAAATCCTGCCCCCGCAACCATGCATTCAACGGGTTAGCGGAACCGCCGCTAGCCCGTTTTTCCTTTTTGTCCGTGTTCTGGCCGTCTTTCACGGACATCCCCTACCGCTCCGCCTTCGAAATCGGGGTCACCTTCGGAGCGCGTGGAAGGCTGTCTACGTAAGAGCTCGTCTTGATCACAGCCTCGCGGACATCGCGCTCGCTGGTGATGTTGTACCGATCGAAGAAAGACCGGGTCCGGTGCCCGGAGATCTCCATCGCGACTCGCTCGGGCACCCCGGCACGCACCATGTTTCGGATCGCAGTCCGGCGGAGGTCATAGAGCAGCCGGTTCCCGAGACCCGCGGCGGCCGCTGCCGTGCGCCACGTCTTCCGGAAGTCTGCGATCGCCTGGCCGCCCCGGTGGAAGATGAATGGGCAGTCGAGCCGGCGTGCCGCCAGCCGCTGCTCGATAACCCGCCGAAGGTTTCCCTCAAGGGCGAGCACCCGCCCGCGGCCGGTCTCGGCGTCCCGCGCGTGAAGGCGCCGGGTCGACGTGTCAAGAAATATTCGGGGATTCGGCCCTTTCTATCGACCCTGGCGCGTACGGATGAATTCGTCGAGGCCGGTGGACGAGAACCGGATCGTGCGGCCCAGGCGGACCGTGAAGGGAAACTGCCTGGCGTGCCGGTAGATGTATTCCGTCGTGGACTTCAGCCGGCGAGCGACGTCGGTCGCCAACAGGAGTTCGTCCGCGTCGATCGCGCCAGCCTGCGTAGTCCGGCCCAGGTCGAACCGGATCATGGCTTCGAGTCGCGCGAGCTCGCCCAGCGCGTTCCGCTGCTCGACCGCGGCAAGGTTGGGAGAGTCTCTTCCACCGTGCGCAGACACTCCGCGACTCGAAGCGAAGCCTCGGAGGTGGAGGCCGCCAGCAGCTCGACGCTGCGCCTCACTCACACCCGAGCCCTAGAAGGCCGCTGATGATGTTGAAGCACGAAGACGCCAGGACGCGACCGAAGGCCCATTCTCTCGCCCGCGCCGGTTAGGGAAAGGTGGAGGGAAGCCACCGACTGACATATCGGACGTCCAGGATGTTCGCCCGCGAAATCGGTGTCAGGTCTCGCGCCGTGCTCCGAAAGCGGATGAGCTGACCATGCTGGCCTCTTAACAAAGTCTTAACCTCGGGGCCGTCAATCTGGCAGGGTTGATGCTGTGATTTGGGTGTGAACACGATAGTGGGATCAATCCGGCGGATGGCAGTCCGCATGGAATTTGGTCTCGTCTGCTTCTACGCTTCTCAGAGGGTCCCACTGTTCTCGATTCCCTCCGCCAGATTCGAACAACACATCCTGAACGCCATCGAGAATGGGGAGGTCTTCGCCGACGTGAGCGTACCGAGGCCAGGTCACGTGCGAAGCGTCTTGCTGAAGGATCGACGGGGAAATTTGCTCGTTCAGAAGGACGTCCGCGTCTCGGCGCTCGATCTCGACGAGACCCGACAACCAAGGGGCTACTGATACGATCCGCCCCCTCAACCCTCGGGGGCCAACATGCTCGTCTTGGCGGACGCCCACGCACGCACTGACAAGCGCATCGCGACGGCCCTTTCTCGCCGGGCGGCTTCCAGCTGAACGTAACCGCTCCTCCGCCATTCACTCGATCCGACGAGGCCGCACGACAACTGCGCCGGTGGATGGAAGACGGAGATCGCGTCGGGGAGATCAACTGAGCCCGCCGATGGCATCAGCACCGTTGGAACCGAGCCCCTGGTGGCGCGCGGCACGCAAAGCGCTGGACACCTGGGGCCCGAGCCCGGAGTTCACGATCGCCGCGGCGATCCGGGACGCGCACGCGGATGGGCTGCGGCGGGCCTCCCAGCTCGCGGCAGACCGCGGCGAGCGCTAGTCTGTCACAACGCTGGAGACGAAAGAGGGTTCGGGCATCGCGTGGCGAGGCAAGTCGATCGTGAAGACACATCCGGAGCCGGGCTTGTCGAGCACGGTGAGGGTGCCCTCGTTTGCCCTGACGCTGTTTCGAGAGATCGACAGGCCGAGTCCGAGGCCGGTGTCGTTCGCACTGCCTCGCTTGAACGGCAGAAACATGTCGTCCGGATTGCCCGGTGGAAGGCCGCCGCAGTTGTCTTCGACGTTGATTCGGATCCGGTCGGCAGCCGCGTAGGCGTTCAGTTTGACTTCGGTGTGCTGGCGCGTGAACTTGAAAGCGTTCTGCAAAACGTTCCCGACCGCCGCGAAAAGCAGGTCCCGGTCGGCACCAATCGCAAGATGCGGATCAACATCCGAGACCACCAGGACGCACTCCTTCACCCGCGCTTCCAGCGATCCGGACAGCTTCACGTCAGCGATAAAGTCCGCCAGAGAAAATAGCCGGTGGCGCGCCGGTTCTCCGGCTGCCAGTCGAACCTCGCTAAGGGTTCGATCGATGAGATTGGATAACCCGACGAGGCTACGGTCCAGTACCGCACCCGTCGCCCCCTCTAATCCCACTTTCCCAGCCTTGATGGCGGCAAGCGCGAGGTTGGCCGTCGAGAGGCGATTTCGCAGCTCGTGTGCGAAGAATCCCAACCGTTCATTCAACGAGCTCGTCTGCGAGTCCGCAAAACCAGTGTCGTGTTTGAAAGTGAATTCGGTGACGGCGACAGCGATGCCGTTGTCGAGGCAGCGGTTGAGGGTTCGGAATTCGTCAACTGAGATCGGCGCATCGCGCTCGAACGCCAGATCCGTGATCGCCTGGCAGAGGTCGCCGTAGTCGTGAACAACTTGCTCGACCGTAAACCCGTGCCGCTGCAACTCACGACCGTGTTGTGCCGCTGTCTTGCCGATTTCGGATAAATCCGACTCCACCTTCCCGCCCCCCGACGGGCCGGAGACTTCGCGACTTCGCATCGGGTCGGTCGTCTGCTCCATCTTAAGCGTCTTGATGAGCTGATCTAGGAAGAGGGGAATTCCATGTCTCAGCTCGCCCTCGGTCACCTTCGGCTCGGTCCGTTGAGTGACCTTCAGTCTGCATCGATCGATCAGATCGTTCCGATTGACCGAGAGGAATTCGTGGAGCATCAAACCACCATACGCCTTTCTGCCAAGGATCCTCGAAGTGTTTTCAAGGGCGGCGGCGCGACGCGCAACTTCTGCCTTCGCAGAATTGAGTAGGAGCGTTATCCGGTCATGTTCTGAGCCGGTTACGTGAAAAAGGGCCGGCGGAATGACCCGGACGAAGAGTCGCAAGACGCGGTCGGGGATTTCTCGGACGCCAGGGGGCACTCTCTCAGGCACGGATGACGCCCTCCGGAGTCGGAGCACGGGACTCGAAGAAGGCCCCGCCCGCGGTTGAGGGCTGCATGAACCTCTCTGCGCGTCCCGCCGCGAAATCGCGAGCACGCCTCGGATCGGTCGCCCGAAAGATGCGGAGCGCCCCGACGACCCACAGCACAAGCGAAGTCCGCGTCGGTCCGGCTTTCATTCTCCTTACCGCAGCTTCTCTCCCTCGGTTCGCGCGGGCTTCAGCGTGTCGTCGCTGTTCAACCCCGCGCACGGGACTTGGAGTTCGACGCCGGGGCAGTTGTACTCGCGCCGATTGGATCCCGAGACGATCAGGACCCGAAAGGGTCTCTCCGCGGCGGGAAGCTTGCCGTTCGCGTCGTCGGGTTTCAAGCGGAGATCTCCTGCGCCGGCCGGGCAGATGCCGGCGCGGCGAGCGGGACTCTAACCGCCGAAGCGGCTCCGCCGACCCCGTGTCCAGGCGCTATTTCGACGGCGGATCGGCCCTGCGTCCGCGCGCTGGGACGGCGTTTTCCTCGCTCGGGACAGCCCAAGAGAAGAAGCAGGTGTCCCGTTGAGCATCATGGGGGATTGAAATCGTGATTTCTGTGTCGCAGATCCGCTTCACCCCCGCGGCCAACGTCGGATCGAGCATGCCGAGGAGTGGTGAAGCAACGGCGCGGGATCGGACCGCGCCCCGGTGCCGACTCATGGAGCGGAGAGACGGACGACCGCCTTCGGGCCAGAGACGTTCTCCGGCTCTGCGGCGGCCCGCCGGGCGATCGCCTCAAGATTGGCGAGTTTCTGGGCCATGACGTTGTCGGGCCCCATCATGATGATGCCGTCCTCGAAGTCGAGGTCGTACTCCAGCGTGTAGGTGACGAAGGGGATGGTCCAGTGAGAGGTCTTGCAGAGTGGGCAAACCGCCGCGAGATCCCCAGCCCCGTCCGGGTCCCACGCGTCGGAGGTGTCGAGAAGGATTCCGTTGGTCGACGAACTCTTCTGGCTGGAGCAAAAGCGAGCTCGCCCGAGCCATCGCGCGCGACGAACCCGAGGAGGACCAGAAGGGGGCGGCATCCTCCGGCCTCGGGCGCTCGGCCAGTGCCGGCTTCGTGAATGATGACTTCCTTTGGCAACGACGCTTCGGTTCTGAGTCATACCGCACCGAACACTCATAAGCCCGGCGTCACGGCGCCGGAAGCGCCGAGCGGAGAACTCTTAGGGACGATTGGCGGGGGTACTTCCTGACCCACCGCACCCTGGTGTTCGTGTCGGGAACCTACGACAACCGAAGTGCATTTTTAGCCCGAGTAGGATTTGCACTAGCGTTTTAGACGCTGCCTGAGGAACGGAAGGATTGAAAGCTAGCTCTTGCTCTTCGCCTTCTTCGCGTCGGCTTTCGCCTCAGCCTTTTCAGCCTTGTCACTTTCGTGTTTGTTTTCGACGATCTTTCCGCTCACGGCATCGACGCCGACTTCCTGGATGCCAGATTTTTTCCCCACCTTGATGTCGAACGAGTAGATAAGCCTCCCCTTTTCCC
>JALYUA010000060.1 GCA_030854005.1 Acidobacteriota bacterium | reverse complement strand
CTTCAGTCTCGGCCTCGTCCTTCCGTTCTACCGGATCCTCTTTGCGATCGGCTTCCTGAGGCGCCTCCGGTACCCGATCAAGTTCTACCTGTTGACGACGATCTGCGTCGCCCTCCTCGCCGGTTTCGCGGCGGACCGTTTCCGGATGGCGCCCGCGAGACGCGGCGCGGCGGTTCTCTTCGCGAGTCTTCTCGCCGTCTACGCCGCCGCCTTCGCGCTCTCGTCGCCCGGGGGCTGGCTCGACGCGCGTCTGGCCGGCCGGCTGCCCGGGGGTCTTCCGCGCGAGGACATGCTCGCCGCCTTCCGCGGGTCGGTGCGCGGAGACGCCATCTTCGGCGCCGCCGCCGTGGTCCTCCTGGCGCTGATCTTTTTCGCCCGGCGGCCGGCGCGGCCGGGCTTCGCGCTCGCTCTGCTCTGCACGGCGCTCGCCCTTCCCTGGGCCCTCCCGCTGTTCGTCTCGGCGAGCGCGAAGGATGTGGCCCGCCGCCCCGATCTCCTCGGCGCGATCCGCGGGAAGGGACGGCTCTACGCCTCTCCGGGGATTCCGCAGCCCGATTTCGCAGCGCTTCCGCGACGCGCCGGCCTTCCGCGTTTCGAGCCGTACGCCCGGGCCCTGGCTCAGGAGCTGATTCCTTCGACCGCGCAGGCCTTCGGCCTCGCCTACGTCTTCGACCGCGACCCGGACGGTTCCTACGGATGGTTCAACCGGCTGGCGGACGAAGCCGCACGCGCCTCGCCGCCGGCGGAGCGAAGCCGCCTGCTGCGCGCCTACGGAGCGCGGTGGGCGCTCGCCGGAGAAGGCGAGGAGTTTCCGCTCTTCCATCCGGTGACCGGAGTCGTGGTCACCGGCCGGCACATCGTCCTGCACGAAGCCGACGCGCCTCTCCCCGAGCTGCGGTGGGCGTCGCGCGCGCTTCGCCGGCCCTCGCTCTCGGCGGCGCTCGAGCTCGTGCGCTCGGACGCGTTTCATCCGGAGACGGAGGTCGTCCTTCCCGGCCCGGCCGGCGCGGATCCACCCGCCGCGGTGGGCACTGCTTCGCTGTCCGCCGCGGACATCTCGGCCGACCGCGCGGCCGGGGCCGTCGACGCGGCGAGCGCCGGGCACCTGCTGTTCGCCCGGACCTACTTCGCGGCCTGGCGCGCGCGGGTCGACGGCGCGCCCGCCCGCGTTCTCGTGGCCAACGCGCGGGATCTCGCGGTGGCAATCCCCCAAGGCCGGCACACGTTCGAGATCGCCTGGAACCGCGAGCCCTTCCACCGCGGGGTCCTCGCGCAGGGCGCCGCGCTGCTCCTCGCCTGCGCGGTCGGAATCGCCACCCGGAAATCCCGGACGGAAGCCCCGCGCCGAAACACGGAGTCATTCAACGAAACGCCGACGGGAGGACTCGCATGACGATCCGGATGAGCCGCATCGCCCGCATCCTGCTTTTTGCTCTCATCGCCGTGGCGCCGGCGGCGGCGCAGACGGCGCCTTCGCCGCTCGGCGAGTCGGCGGAGCGCGTGCAGGCGGCGATCTCGGCCTCGATCGCCTCGCAGAACATCTCCGGCCTGTCCGTCGCGGTCGTGATGGGCAACGAGGTCAAGTGGTCGGGGGGCTACGGCTTCGCGGACCTCGAGAATTTCGTGCCCTTCACGGCGACGACGGTGTGGCGGTTGGGATCGATCTCCAAGCCGATCACCGCGGTGGCCGCGATGCGGCTCGCCGAGAGCGGTCGACTCGACCTCGACGCTCCCATCCAGGGATCGTGCCCCGCGTTCCCGGCACAGCCTCAGCCGATAACGGCGCGCCATCTTCTCGGCCACCTGAGCGGGATCCGTCACTACAACCGGGACGAAAATTTCAACAGCACCCGCCATTACGAGAGCGTCCCGGCGTCGCTCGAAGCGTTCAAGTCGGATCCTTTGCTCCAGGAGCCGGGTACGGCATACACGTACTCGACCTACGGATACGTCGTCCTCGGGTGCGTCGTCGAAGGCGCCTCGGGGAAGCCGTACGAGGAGTTCATCCGCGAGAGCATCACGCGTCCGGCCGGGATGGATCGGACACGCGTCGACGACCAGGCGACTGTCGTCCCCAACCGCGCGCGCGGCTACAAGAAGGCGCCGAGCGGCGAGCTTCGCAACGCCGTCCTGGCCGACACGAGCAACAAGGTTCCGGGAGGCGGCCTCGTCTCGACCGCGGTGGACCTCGCGCGGTTCGCCATCGCCCTCCACACGAACAAGCTGCTGAAGGCGGAGACCTTCCAGAAGATGCAGGTTCCCATGAAGACGAAGGACGGGAAAGACTCTCCCTATTTCGGATGGACGATCGTGGATCGAAAGGGAGAGAAGCTCCTGACGCACGGCGGCTCCCAGCAGGGAACCTCCACCTACCTCGCCATGCTGCCGGCCCGGGGCTTCGCGGTCGCGATCCTCGCCAACACGGAAAGCGTCAACGTCGAAGCGCTCGCCCGGCAGCTGACGGACATCCTCGCGCCGTAGGGAAGTCGAGAGTCGAGATCAGGCGTCAAGATTTAGACGTCGCTTTTTCGGCGATGTCCCAGAGGCGGGCCGCGGCGGCATCGTCCTGCGCGGCCGCCGAAGGCTCGGCTTCGCGGAGCTTGTCGAAGTAACGGCCGCTGATTTTCGAGACCGCCGGATCCGAGGCGAGACGGACGACGGGCTGGGCGCCGACCTCGGCCGAGGGCAGCACCTTCTCGAGAATCCACCGCGCCACCGCCGGTGCCGACCTCCAGATGTTGGTGGCGATTCCGCCCGGGTGGACCGCGTTGGCGAAAATCCCGGGCTCGCGGCGGGCGAGCTCGCGGGTGAACAGGTTCAAGGCGAGCTTCGAGTTGCCGTACGCGCGAAACGTCGCGAAGCCGCGGTCGAGCTCGAGGTTGTCCCACTCGAGCCGGCCCGACTTGTGCCCGACCGAGCTCACGTTGACCACCCGACCCGCGGGGGCCCTTCGGAGCGCGGGCAGCAGAAGCCGCGTCAGGAGAAAAGGGCCCAGGAAGTTCGTGGCCCAGGTGAGCTCGTGGCCGTCAGGAGACAGCTCCCTCCGCCGCGACGCCATCCCGGCATTGTTGACGAGGACGTCGAGCGCCGGGTGCGCCGCGAGGAGTGCCGCCGCCGCCGCGCGGATCGAAGCAAAAGAGGCCAGGTTGACGGTCGTGAGCTCCGCCTGGCCGCCGCCCGCCCGCATCTCGTCGACCACCGCCTGGCCGCGTGCCGCATCGCGCGCGCCGACGAGGACGAGCGCGCCCATCCGCGCGAGCGCCCTCGCGGTCTCGAGCCCGATCCCGGACGTCGCGCCCGTGACGAGAACCGTCTTGTCCCGCATGGCCGTGGACGAAGTCACCCCCTCACTCTAATATCTCTTCGGTGATGTTCCGATTCGCCGTCGCTCTGTCACGCGGGCGCTCGAGAACGGCTCTTCTCGCGGCATCCGCGCTCTTTTCGGCGCCGGCCGGGCTGCCGCCACTGGCCGCAGCGCGAAGCGCGCCGTATCTTCCCCCGCGCGTCGTGGCTCTCGGCTCCGACCACAATCCCGACGCGCTCGCGGGCGGAGACTTCGACGGTGACGGCCGGCTCGACCTCGCCGTCGGGAGCGCGGGCTCGAACGATGTCATCGTGTTTCTCGGCGACGGCCGCGGCGGGCTCCGGCGCGCCGGCGCGTTCCCGGCGGGCCCGGATCCCGCGGAGATCGCCGCGGCGGACCTGAACCGCGACGGCAGGCTCGATCTGGCCATCGCCAACCACGGCGTCCCGCTTGTCACCGTCCTCCTCGGAGACGGACGCGGCGGATTCCGCGCCGCGCCCGGCTCTCCCTTTCGCGTCCGAAGCCAGCCGCATCCGCACACGATCGGCGTCTGCGACGCCGACCGGGATGGCGCGCCGGACCTCGTCATCGACAGCTGGGGTGAAAACCGTTTCACGTTTCTGCGCGGCGACGGCAAGGGCGGCTTCGCGGCGCCCGGCGTCCCGATCGAGGCGGGCCGCAAGCCTTACCGGAATCTGCGCCTGGCGGATCTCGACGCAGACGGCCGGTGCGATCTCGTCGCGCCCAACCTCGCGGGTGGACACGTGACCGTGTTGAAGGGCGACGGCGCCGGGCATTTCGGCGGCGCGGCCAACCCGCCGCTGGCCGGCGGACCGTCGCCCTTCGCCGTCGACGTGGCGGACGTGAACCGCGACGGCCGCCCCGACATCCTCGTGGCGAACTATTCCGGCCAGGGGACCGACCCTTCCGGAGACGGGCTGACGTCGCTCGTCAACGAAGGAGGCGGCCGTTTTCGCCTCGGACCCAGAATCGCGACCGGGAGAGCATCCGGGGACGTCGCCGGCGGAGACATCGACGGCGACGGCTATGCCGACGCCGCGACCGCGAACCAGGTCGACGACACGCTGACGATCGCGTTCGGCGGGCCCGACGGGCTGTCGCCGTCGCGCACGGCGACGGTTCGCGTCGGGGGACATCCGGAGCGCGTTCTGCTGGCGGATTTCAACGGGGACAGGAAAGCCGACGCGGTCACCGCCAACCCGGAGGACCACTCGATCTCGATACTGATGACGCGACAGTAGTCAGTTTTCAGTTTCGAGCTCTGAGTTCCGAAGCTGACAGCTGACAGCTACGCCCCCGTCGCCACGGTCCCGCCTCTGCCGGGCAGTGTCGCTCGGACGAGATCGCGGACACCAATCTCCTCGCGTTTTGCGAGAGCCTCGCGGGCGAGATCGCCGAGCGTCGGGAACCCGACCCCGTCCGACTGCCAGTCGTCCAGGATCTGCTCGAAGAGAGGACGGCGGGAGCGCCCCTCGACCTCCGTGTGGATCGTGTGGACCTCCGTGCCCCGCGGCGCTCGCCGGTAATACTCCCTTTGCGCCGCGTCGGTCGGCAGGTCGTCCCAGGCCAGCGTCTCGTCCAGGGTCGGCAGCGTCGAAGGGATCTCGAGAGTCTCGAAGACGCGGTTCCCGGCGCGGGGAAAAAACGGCGAGCCGCCCCGG
>JALYUA010000289.1 GCA_030854005.1 Acidobacteriota bacterium | reverse complement strand
ATCTACAACGGCGCCCAGGTGCTGTTGCGGAGCCGCGACGATGGCCAGAGCTGGGAGGAGATCTCTCCGGACCTGCCCCGCAACGACAAGGCGAAGCAGGGCAAGTCGGGCGGCCCGATCACGAAGGACGACACGGGCATCGAGGTCTACGACACGATCTTCTACGTTGTCGAGTCGAAGCAGGAGGCGGGGACGATCTGGGTCGGAACGGACGACGGCCTCGTTCAGGTCACGCGCGACGGCGGCAAGAACTGGCAGAACGTCACTCCGAAAGGCTTGCCGGAATGGATCCGGATCAACGCGATCGACCTCTCCGAGCGCGAGAAGGGCACGGCGTACGTCGCGGCGACGATGTACCAGTTCGACGACTTCCGGCCCTACCTCTACAAGACCGCCGACTACGGGAAGACGTGGACGAAGGTCGTTCATGGGATCCCCGACAATGCCTTCACCCGGGTCGTCCGGGAGGACCCGAGCCGGCACGGTCTCCTCTACGCGGGAACGGAGCTCGGCCTCTTCGTCTCGTTCGACGAGGGCGGCAACTGGCAGCCGTTGCAGCTGAATCTGCCCGTGGTCCCGATTACAGACATGACGGTCAAGGACAGGGACCTGGTCGTCGCCACGCAGGGTCGGGCCTTCTGGGTCCTGGACGATCTGACCCCTTTGCACGAGTTCAAGGATGGGATCGGCCGCGAGGCGGTCCACCTCTTTCCGCCGCGGCCGAGCGTGCGGATGGGCGGCGGCGGGTTCGGCGGCGGCGACGACGAGGACGCGACGAACAACGCGTTCGGCAAAAACCCGGCCAACGGCGTCCAGGTCTCGTACTTCCTGCGCACGAAGCCGAAGGAAAAGGAAGTTGTGACCGTGGAGTTCTTAGAGGGCGACACGGTGCTGCGCAAATATACGAGCGAGAAGAAGGAGCGCGATGCGACCGACGCGTCCGCGCCGCCCGAGGATGAACGCGCCGACAAACCGATCGAGCCGAAGGAAGGGTTAAACCGGCTGGTGTGGGACATGCGGATCGTGAAACCGACGCTCGTTCCGAAGGCGATCATCTGGGGCAACAGCCAGGGCCCGCGCGTCGCTCCCGGCAAGTACACGGTCCGCCTGAAGTACGGCGCGGAGACGCTGACGTCTCCCTTCGAAGTACGCGCGCATCCCGGCGTCTCCGCCACGGCAGAGGATCTCAAGAAGCAGTTCGAGCTGCTGCGCGACTCGCGCAACGGCCTGACGGCGGCGCACGAAGCGGTGGCGTCTATGCGCGACGTCCGGGCGCAGATCCGGGAGCTCGGTGACCGGGCGGAGAAGCTCGGCAAAGGCAAGGAGCTCAAGGACAAGGGCAAGGCGCTTTCCGACAAGGTCATCGCGCTGGAGAAGAAGCTCGTCAATCCGGATCTCAAGAGCAGCCAGGACGTCCTGAACTTTGCTCCGGCCCTGGACCACCAGTTCGCAGGCCTCGCGAGCGTGGCGTCGAGCTCGGACGCGAAGCCGACCGACGGGTCCTGGGTCTACTTGAAACAGATTCAGGGAAAGCTCGACGGGATCCTCGGGGAGTGGAAGTCGATCCAGGAAAAGGACCTCGCGGACTTCAACAAGGCGGTGCGCGAGAAGGACATACCGCCGGTCGTGGTCGTGCCGAAGAAAGCGGAGGGCGGCTAGAGCCGTCGCCTCCGATCGAGAGTTACGACGAGATCGCCTCGATGAGCCGCGCCATGTCGGCGGGGATCGGCGCGACGATCTCGATCGGCTCGTTCGATTCGGGATGCCGGAATTCGATCCTCTCCGCATGGAGGGCCTGGCGGGGAAACTCCCGCAGCGTCGTTTCGAGCCTCGTGCCGCGAATCCGCTCGTAGCGCGGGCGCCCGTACACAGGATCTCCCACGATGGGAAGGCCCGCGGCCGCCAGATGGACCCGGATCTGGTGAGTTCGTCCGGTGACCAGCCGGCAGCGTAAGAGCGTCAGGCCGCGATCGAACCATTCCCGCTCGATCTCGTACAGCGTCTTCGCGTCACGGACCCCGGCGGGGAGCGCCTCGGCCGCCTGTTCCTCGCCCGCGGATCGCGGATGATTCCCGGGCGGATAGCGGACGGCGGACAGCTGAGAGCTCTTGAACGCCTTCATCTTCTTGCGGTCCCGCGGGTCCCGGCCGATCGCGAGGGTGACGTCGCCCTTACGCACACGCGGGACGCCCGCCACGACCGCGAGGTATTCCTTCCGCATCTGCCGCCGTTTCATCTGGCGGGAGAGGGACGTGTGCGCCAGATCGGATTTCGCGACGAGAAGAACGCCGGACGTGTCCCGGTCGAGCCGGTGCACGATGCCCGGGCGGACCTCGCCGCCGATTCCGGCGAGGTCCCGGACGTGGTGGAGGAGCGCGTTGACGAGCGTCCCGGATCCGTGTCCTGGCGAGGGATGCACGACGAGGCCGGGCGGCTTGTCGATCGCGATGAGATGCTCGTCCTCGTAGAGGATCGAAAGAGGGATGGCTTCGGGCTCGATCGCGATCGACTGGGGCTCCGGCACGTCCACCTCGACCCAGTCGCCGGCCTTGACGGGCCGTGAGCGCCGGACGGCGGCGCCTGAGACGCTCACCGCCCCGTCCTCGATCAGCTTCTGAAGGCGGGAGCGGGAGAGATCCGAGCAGGTTCCGGCGAGAAAGAGATCCAGGCGCGTGCCGGCCGCGGGCTGGCCGACCTGGAACCGTCGGATCAGCTGCGGACCTCCTGCACCCGGCCGCGGCGGGACAGGAGGATCAGCATCCCGACGGACGCGAGCGCGACGAGCAGCCCGATGAACTGCGAGGTCGAGAGAAGGCCGGGCACCACGAAGCCGCGCACGAGGTCGCCACGCCAGATCTCGAGGATGCCGCGGGTGATCGAGTACAGGAGGAGATAGGTCCAGAACACCTCCCCGTCGAAGGTGCGGCGCTTGTAGAGCCACTGGAGGATCAGGAAGATCACGAAGGCGTTCAACGAGAGATAGAGCTGTGTCGGATGCAGCGGCACCCCGAGCGGCGTCCCGACCGCGTCGTGTGCGAACGGATCGGTGAACGTGACCCCGAGCGGTCCCGACGTCTCCTTTCCGTAGCAGCATCCCGCGGCGAAGCACCCCCAGCGTCCGATCGCCTCGCCGAGCGCGATCGCGGGCGCCCCCATGTCGGTGACCTTCCAGGCCGGCAGGCGGTGCTTGCGCAGGTACCAGATCCCCACGGCCGACGCGCAGATGAGCCCGCCATAGAAGACTCCCCCCGAGCGCAGCACGTCGATCAGGTCCCGGGGCCGGTCCATGTAGTGCTTCCACTCGACGATGATGAGCAGGGCCTTCGCGCCGAGGATTGCCGACGCGAGGAGATAGAGCGAGAGGTCGAACACCTTCTGCTCGGGCAGTCCCGCGGCGAGCGCCTTCTTGCGGAGGAACCAGGTCGCGGTCAGGTACGCGATCGCGAGGGTGACGCCGTAGGTCGGAAGGTAGAACGACCCGATGTGGATTAGACGGGGGAACATCGGTCAGAGCCGGGGCGGTTCGGCGGTTCGAGGCTCCTGGCGGTCCTCGTCCTCGGTGCGAAGCATGTCGAGGAAGAGCAGGCCGACCCCCACGCAGATGGCGGAGTCCGCGACGTTGAACGCGGGCCAGTGATGGCCCGAGATCGAAAAATCGATGAAGTCGACGACGTATCCAAAGCGGACCCGGTCGAGAAGGTTTCCGACGGCGCCGCCGAGGATCAGCGCGAACCCGAGCTGGAGCCGGATGCTCCTGTGCGAAGAGCGCAGGGCGTACGCCGACACGACGAGGAACACGAGCACGGCCACGCTGTTCAGGACGATCGCCTTGATCGAGGAATCGACCGACGCGAAGAGGCCGAACGCCGCGCCGCTGTTGCGGACATAGGTCAGGTCGAACAGGTTCGTGATTACGGACGCGGACTGGTGGACCTCGAAGGAGCGGGTGATGAGGCCCTTGCTCCACTGGTCGAGCAGGAGAACGCCCAGGGACACCAGGAAGTAGCCCGTCCGATAGAGGGCGCTCTCGCGAACCCGGGGAAAGCGCGTCATGCGGGTGTCGCCGCCGTGTCGCGGGCCAGCCCGGAGAGGACCACCCGGCACCGGTCGCACAGCCCGGTGGCGTCCGCCTCGGGCGTGAGCTTCCAGCACCGGTCGCAGCGGCGTCCCAACGCCCTGGAGAACTTGAGAAACAGACCCGGGTAGGCGGCCGAGGGGCGCCAGCCCGGATCTGCCGCGGCGGCCGATACGCCTTCGATCACCGAGGACACGATGAAGAGGTCCGCCAGGGCGGATCCCGCAAAGCCGGTCGCGGCGCGGTCCGCGTCGAGCGCGGCGTCTGGCGTCAAGGCGATCGCTCCCTCGAGCGAAGACCCGATCGTCTTTTCCCTGCGCGCCTCTTCGAGCACGGTCGAGACCTCCTCCCGCAACGCCATCAGTCGCCCCCACGCAGCCTCGGCGGCGGGGTCTCCAGCCGCGTCGTCCTGGCTCTCGAAACGCGCGAGGTGGACGGATTCTTCCTTCGCCCCCGGAAGGGCCTGCCAGACCTCCTCGGCGGTGAACGGAAGGACCGGCGCCGAGAGGCTCGCGAGAGCCCGCCCGATGCGATGGAGAGTGGTTTGCGCGGAGCGGCGTTCGTGGGATGCGGGGGCGGACGCGTAGAGCCGGTCCTTGATGACGTCGAGGTAGAACGCCGACAGGTCCGACGAGCAGAAATTCAACAGGGCGTGGTAGATGAGGTGGAACTCGTACGTCTCGTAGGCGGCTTTCAGGCGCCTTGCCAGCCGCGCCGCCCGGGACAGGATCTCGGCGTCGAGAGGCAGCAGGCGCGCGGCGGGAACAGCGTCGGCGGCGGGGTCGAAGTCGTAGAGGTTCGAGATCAGGAAACGCTCCGTGTTGCGGATCTTCCGGTAGGCCTCGGCGCACCGGGAGAGGATCTCCTCCGAGATCGGCTGGTCTTCGCGATAATCGACCGAGACCACCCAGAGCCGGAGGATGTCGGCGCCGTACTTGCGGATGATCTCCGCCGGCGCGATTGTGTTTCCGAGCGACTTGGACATTTTCCGCGCGTCGACGTCCAGGGTGAACCCGTGGGTGATCACCCCGCGATAGGGGGCCTCGTTGAACAGCGCGGCGGAGGTGAGAAGCGACGACTGGAACCATCCCCGGTGCTGGTCGTGACCCTCGAGGTAGAGGTCGGCGGGGGGGCCCGGCCGGGAAACGACGAGCTCGGGCCACTCCCCGGACCGCAGGACGGCGAGGTGCGAGACCCCGGAGTCGAACCACACGTCGAGGATGTCGGATTCCTTTTCGAACTCGGTATAGCCGCGCCGGTCCGCGCCTTCCGGCAGGAAGTCCGCTCCGGGGCGGGCGTACCAGGCGTCCCCGCCTTCTTCGCGGAAGACTTCGACGACACGGTCGAAGAATCGGCGCTGCTCTTCGGCAGAGTCCTTCCAGGGATAGACCTCCCGCCGCTCCCCGTCCCTCATGGCGTAGAGAAGCGTGATCGGGGATCCCCACCGCCGCTGCCGCGAGATCACCCATTCGTGCCGGTTCTCGACCATTCCAGCGATGCGGGCCTCCCCCCACGCCGGGAACCAGCGGACGTTCGCGATGGCCTGGAGCGCCGAGGCCCGGACGTCGACGTTGCCCGCGTCGAGCCGCACGAACCACTGCACGGTCGCGCGGAAGATCACGGGCTTCTTGCAGCGCCAGCAATGCGGATAGTCGTGGCGGAAGCCGGCGTCCGCGTGCAGCAGAGCCCCGGCGGCGGAGAGGTCCTGCACGATCTCCGCGTTGGCGTCGAGGACCTTCTTTCCCCGGTACTTCTCGACGCTCGTGTAGCGGCCCGCCTCGTCGACGGGCGACAGGATCGGCAGGCGCTCTCGCCTGCCCGTCACGAAGTCGTCTTCCCCGTGTCCGGGCGCCGTGTGGACGAGGCCCGTCCCCGTGTCCGTCGTCACATAGTCGGCGAGGACGAGGCGAAATGCGCCGGCTTCCTCCTCGGGCGTCAGCTCGCCGCGCATTTCCGGCGCGAGCGGATGCCGGTAACGCAGCCCCGCGAGCTTCGCTCCCGCCGCCCGCGCTCTCTCGGAAAGCTTCGTCCAACCCGCGGACTTCGCAACCGCCTGGACGAGCGGCTCCGCCACGACGAAAAAGCGTCCCGAGGCCTCGACGAGCGCGTAAATGACGTCGGGGTGCGCGGCGATCGCGACGTTGGACGGGATCGTCCAGGGGGTCGTCGTCCAGATCACTGCCGAGACATCCTCGTCTCCGGAAAGAGCGCCCGGGGCGAGCCCGAAGGCCTTCGCGACCGCGTCGCGGTCCGTGAACGGGAACGCAACGAAGATCGCCGTATCCTCGCGGGACTCGTACTCGAGCTCCGCCTCGGCTAAGGCCGTCTGGTCCGTGAAGCACCAGCGCACCGACTTCAGCGCCTGCGTCACGAGGTTCTTCCGATAGAACTCCCCGAACGCGCGAGCAATCTCGGCTTCGTACGAGGTGGCCATCGTGGCGTACGGGCGGTCCCACTCCCCGCCGACTAAGAGCCGCTGGAACTGCTCCCGCTGAACGTCGATGAATTTCGCGGCGTACTCGCGGCATGCCTTGCGAATGGCGAGCGCGTCCATCTCCCGCTTCTTCGAGCCGAGCTTCTTGTCCACCTGCTTCTCGATCGGAAGGCCGTGGCAATCCCAGCCGGGGACGTAGGGCGCGTCGTAGCCGAGCATCGTCTTGCTGCGGACGATGAAGTCCTTGAGGATCTTGTTCAACGCGTGGCCGATGTGGATGTCCCCGTTGGCGTACGGGGGGCCGTCGTGCAGGATGAATTTCTCCCGCCCGCGCGACGCTTCGCGAATCCGGCCCTCGAGGTCCATCGCGGCCCAGGCCGCGAGGCGCTCAGGCTCGCGCCGCACGAGATCCGCCTTCATGGGGAAATCCGTGCGCGGCAGGTTCAGCGTCGCCTTGTAATCGGCCTTGTCGGCCTTCTCGTCGGGACCGTCGGTCATGTGGATGTTCTCTCGAAGCGCGGAAGCTTAACCCGGATCATTCGCAGACGGCCGCACCGCCCGCGGCGAACCCGACGGATCAGCGCGTTTGGAAACGGCCGGGCGTCCTTTCCGCGCTGGCGCGCGAAGCGCGCTAGCGAGGCGGGTCGCGCGTCGTCAGAGCGACGATGGCGGCGGCGAGATCGCCGGTGTGTGTGATCGTGACTTCCATCTCGTAGACGCCGAGCGCGTCGGCGCGGGCGAGCGCCCGGCCCGACAGTTCGAGGCGCGGCTTGCCGCGCGCGTCGCGCCGGACGGCGATCTCCCGGAACGCGAGGCCGCGCCATCCGGTTCCGAGCGCCTTCATGGCGGCCTCCTTCGCGGCGAACCGCCCCGCGACGTGCTCCGCGAAGGCGTGCGGTTGCCGCCGGCCCCTGTGGATCTCGCCCTCGGCGAACACCCGCGACAGGAAGCGTTCGCCGAACCGGTCGAGAACCGAAGCCACGCGGGACACCGGTGTCAGGTCGAGACCGAGAAGAAGGCTCACAGCCGGAGGCCGAAGAAACGCACGATGCGGTCCGCGAGAGCCGCGCGGCCGGGACCCCGGTCAGCCGGCTCGCGAGCCGCGTCGAGGGCGCTCGCGGCCCCCTTCCGTCTCTCCGCGATCACGGCGTCCAGAGCGACGCAGAGGCTCGGGTTCTGCCGCAGGATCGGCTCGATCGTCTTCTTCTCGATCTCGACCAGCACGGTCTCGGAGAGCGCGCGAACGGTCGCCGTCCTCGGTTCGCCGGTCAGGAGGCTGATCTCGCCGAAAGCGCTGCCGTCCTCGAGGATCGCCAGGTGGCGAGTATCCCCGGCCCCTCCGTGGATCGAGACGCCCAGGCGGCCGGAGGCGACGATGAACATCGAGGAAGTCTGGTCGCCTTCCCGCACGATGATCTCGCCCGGGGCGTAGCGGCGTTCGATGGCGCCCTGGGCAATCTGCGTGCGCTCGGCGTCGGAAAGCGGCGCGAACAGATCGAGTCCGGCGACGGCCGGCTCGACGAGCGCGCCTCGGGATTCCGCCGGGACCATGCCGCCCGTGTACTGGTACTGCCGGATGAACGGCATGGGGATGTGGAGACCGGCGCGGTGGAGCGCGTACCAGACGCGTTCCCGGACCGCGGAGTCGACCTCCAGATAATTCGAATAATCCTCGAGCCAGTAGCGCAGCTCGTACACGACGCTGTAGGCCTCGAAGCTCTTCATGTAGGCGCGCCGCTCCGGACGCGAGGCGACGCCGGACAGGCCGCGCACGGCGGACTCCAGAGTCTCGCGCGCCATCACCGGCGAAGCGTCGTACTCGAGTCCGACCCGCAGAAACCGGGCAACCGGACGGCCTCCGCGCGGGAACACCTCCAGGCGGTCACGGCCCGCGACGCTGTTGGGCACCAGCAGGAGATTGCCTTCGACGGTCCGCAGCTTCATGGCCCGCCACGAGAGCTCCTCGACCGTCGCGAAGGACTCTCCCGACCGCACGACGTCGCCCACGAAGAGCGTTTTCTCGACGTGGAGCGCGAGGCCAGCGAAGAGATTTCCGAGCGTGTCCTGCAGCGCGAGACCGATGACGGCGGTGATGATCGCCGAGCCCGTCAGAATCGGGAGCGCAAAGCCCGGGACGAGCGCCTTGACGACGATCGACACCGCGATGCCGAAGACGACCAGCGAAACGAGCTGCCGGAGAAGGCTCGGCGCGGCCGCCTGGCGGCGGAGACGGAAAACGAGGTCGAAGACGGCGTAGTCGAGAAAACGAGTGACGACGAGAGCGCCTGCGATCCAGATCGCGAGCCGCCCCCAGTCCGTCCCCGAGGCGTTGACCGCTTGAACGCGGAAGGTCTGCAGAAGGAGCACCGCGACGACCACGGCCGCGAGGAGCGTCAGCGGCCCGGTCAGCCGCCGGACGATCATGGGAACGCGGGATTCCGGCAGCCGGAAGGCGCCCGTCAGGCGGTCCGCCATTCCGCGGCGCTCGGTCATGGGCTCCGCTCGTTCATAGTCCGGCGATCCGTCGCGCGACGGCTCCGGGATCGAGGGCGTCCTGGAAGAGGCGGATTCCGGCGACGCCCGAGATCCGGTTCCGATAGGGCTCCAAGAGATCGAGATTTTCCTCCGAGATGCCTCCGATGGCGAAGACGTCGGAGCGGTGTTCCTGTGCGGGCGGAAGATCGGCGAGGGCCTCGGGACCGAGAGGCTCGCCCAGGGCCGCCTTGGACGGTGTCGAAAACAAGGGGCCGATCACGACCAGGTCCGCGCCGCCGGAGATCGCTTCCTCCGCCTCGGCCGCCGAGTGCGTTGATATCCCGACGCGAAAACCTCGCGGCGTGTTCGCCCGCACTCGCGCCAGCGGGAGCCCGTCCGAGGGGAGGTGAACGCCCTCCGCGCCGGCCGCGAGCGCGAGATCGAACCGCCGGTTCACGTACAGCGCGACTCCGGAGCCGAGCGTCCGGCGCGCCGCGGCCGCCCACGCGAGCGTCTGCCGGTCGGGCGTTCCCTTCTCGCGCAGCTGCACGGTCAGCAGCGGCGCTTCGGTAAGGCTCTGGAGCACGCCTTCGAATCGCGCGTCGGACATCGCCCGCCGGTCCGTGACGTAAAGCCCCTTCACGGTCCCTCTCCGGAGGCAGAATCGGACGTCGGGGACGCGAACGGGCGGCTCGCCGGCGGAGGCTCCAGGGATCTCGCCAGGCTGCGGATGTCGGCGAGGCCGGCAAAGAGATGCACGAGCCCGAGCCC